>JAPSJU010000058.1 GCA_031178025.1 Agromyces sp.
GGCGGCTCGAACCTGCTCGTCGGCGACGAGGGCTTCGACGGCACCGTGATCCGGGTGGCGACCAAGGGCATCGAGGTGCTGCCGTCGGAGGAGTCGCAGGACGGTGACCGCGCGTCGGGCGATGCCGACGGTGCGGGGAGATCCGTTCGCATCCGGGTGCAGGCCGGTGAGTCGTGGGACGATCTCGTCGCCTGGACGGTGGCCCGCGGCTTCTCGGGGTTCGAGGCCCTCTCGGGCATCCCGGGGTCGGTCGGCGCATCGCCCGTGCAGAACATCGGCGCATACGGCCAGGAACTCGAGTCGACGCTCGTGGCGATCGAGTTCCTCGACGAGGGCGAGCGGGAACCGCGGCGCATGACCTCCGACGAGCTGCAGCTCGGCTATCGCACCTCGGTGCTCAAGCAGGGGCTGCGCGGCATCGTCGTGTCCGTCGAGTTCGAGCTGCACGACACCGCCCTCGAGCGCGCCGTGCTCGGGGAGGCGCTCGGCCAGCCGATCGCCTACGCCCAGCTCGCCGACGCGCTGCACGTGGACCTCGGTGACCGCGTCGCCATCTCACGGGTGCGCGAGAGCGTGCTCGCCCTGCGTGCCTCGAAGGGGATGGTGCTCGACCCCGCCGATCCCGACTCGGTGAGCGCCGGCTCGTTCTTCACGAATCCGATCGTCACCGAGCGGGTCGCGCGCACCCTCCCCGGTGATGCGCCGCGCTGGTATCTCGCCGAGGAGGCACCCGACGAGGTCGTCCCGATCGTCGGGGGGCTCGCGGAGTCGCCGCTCGACGACTTCCTCGCGCTGCAGGAGTCGCTCGAATCGCCTGCGCCGGTGGCGGATGACGCTGCCGACGAGCCGCTCGTGAAGCTCTCCGCGGCGTGGCTCATCGAGCGCGCCGGCATCCGGCGCGGCTTCGCGCTGCCGGGGTCGCGGGCCGGCATCTCGTCGAAGCACACCCTCGCCCTCACCAATCGCGGCGACGCGAGCGCCGAGGAGATCGCGCAGCTCGCCCGCTTCGTGCAGAGCCGGGTGCATGCCGAGTTCGGCATCATGCTGCGGCCCGAGCCGGTGCTCGTCGGCCTCGAGCTCTAGCGCGGTTCCCGTCGGCGGTACGGGGTCAGCGGTGGGCGCGCTCGCGTCGGCGGATGAGGCCGACGAGACCGAACAGCATCACGATCGCGCCCACCCCCACGAGCAGGTAGAGCGTCGCGGCGAGCGGGTTCATCGTCAGGACCCAGTCGTCGATCGCGTCGCGACGGCCGGGATCGACGATGATCCAGAGCGTGGTGGCGGCGGTGAGGCCGAAGAGCAGGCCCCACACGAGCGCACCCCACCGGACCGTGGGCCGCTCGACCGCGGGTACCCGGGGCGCGACGCCGTACGGGGTCGCGAGCGGTGCGGCATCCGGCACCAGGGGCGTCTTCGTGGTCTCTGCGGATCCGAGCGTCACGGTCGGGTCCTCGTCGTTGCGGCTCATGGGCGGTCTCCCTCACGGATGTCGATGTAGACGCGCCCCGTGCCCTGCGTGAGCACGAGGCGTGCGTCGGCCGGACCGTCGACGTCGTCGGTCACCGGGGTCTCCCCGCCGAGCATGACGACCCGGCCGTCGATCGACGCGAAGCCGGATGGTTCGGCGCTGCCGTCGGGCGAGAGCACCCAGACCTCGACGGGGCCGGCCTCGGTCGCGTCGAGCACGACGCGAGCATCCTCGAGCACGGTGAGGAAGGTGTTGCCGGTGCCCTGGGTGAGTTCGACGACGGCGGGGGATGATGCTCCGGTCGCGGGTGCGACGAGGTAGGCGTCGCCGAAGGGCTGCACCACGCGTTGCGAGACGGTCAGGTCGATCCCCGAGCCGGGGGGCACGAGCGTTCCCTGCGGCACGATGGCCGCCGCGACGACCCCGAGGAACATCGAGAAGGTCGCGACGGTGCCGAGGAAGGCGAGGGCGCCACTGCGCCGACGGCGGAGCGCGGCGACGATCATGCCGGCCGCGATCGTGATCGTGGTCACCGCGAGTGCGATGGGGATGGCGAACCCCGCGACGTCGGCGTCGCCGAGCGCCAGGATCGCCGCGACTCCGGCGGCGATGAGCGCGACGCCGAGCACCGTGAACACGTAGGCGGCGCTCGCACGCGGACGGCTCGAGCGCCGCGCGGCGCGCGCGGCGTCGGCCTCGGCGGCGAGGGCGCGAGCCTTCGCCGCGTTCTCCTCGGCGGCGCGAGCGCGGGCGGCGCGCTCGGCCTCGGCCTGCCCCGCCCTCCACTCCGCGTGCGAGACGCGCCAGGCCTCGTGCTGCGCGCGCCATTCGGCGATGGCCGCGGCGTCGGAGCCCTCCGCGGGGATGGGCGGCTCGGAGCCGGGTTCGGAGCCTGCGGATGGTGCGGGCGGCGGCACGGGGATCGCCGTGGTCGTCGCCGTCGCGCCGGTCGTCGCCGTCGGGGCGGTCGCCGCCGTCGGGGCGGTCGGGGCGTGGGTGGCGGCATCCATCGTCTGGGTCGGCGCCTCGGGTGGGACCCCCGGTCCGGCGGTCGTCGCGGAAGCCATTCGCGACGCGACGCCGGCCGGGGCGTTCGTGGTGGCCGCGCGGCGGGCGAGCCAGATGACGAGTGCGACGATCGCGCCGACCACGGCGAGCACCCACAGCACGCGCAACGGCCACGTGACGTCGACGCCGGCGACGGCGACCCCGGGCCAGTCGGGCCACCAGCGCCAGCCGAGCCAGCCGCCCTGCACGAGCGGCACGAGGCCGATGACGCCCATCACCGCGATGCCGATGATGGCGGTGTCGACGGTGCCCCGCGTGAGCCGCTCGACGTGGATCTCGCCCTCCGTGTCGGGCAGCAGCAGCCATGCGATCGCGTAGAGCAGCACGAGGGGGGCGCCGAGCACGGCGACGACGACGACGATGCCGCGCACGATGACGGGGTCGATCCCGATCCGGGCGGCGATGCCGGCGCAGACCCCGCCGAGCCAGCCCGCCCGGCGGGGGAGGCCGAGGCGGCGGAGCCAGGCGTAGAAGCCGGCGTCCGAGGCATCCGCGGCCGGCGATGAGGCCGAACCGGCCGCCCCGTCGACCGGCGGGACGGCGTGCGCGGTGTCGCCCCTCGCGTCCGCCGGCGCTGGGCCGGTCTCCGGGGCGGTCTGATCCGTTGTCATGGCTCGATGCTGACAGGCGCCCCGGCGACGGCGCCATGGGGTGGAACCCTGATTCGACCCTGATCCCCCGACACCGCACGCGACCCGCGATGCCTCGTCTGCTTGGATGGCAGGCATGGAGACGAGCGGAGCCGAAGCGGCCCCCCGGCCGCCGCTGGCGCGCCCCCGCGCGCGCGTCGCCACGGGTGTTTCCTCGGGTCTCGCGGCGCACCTCCGCATCGCCCCGTGGCTCGTGCGAGTCGCCTTCGTCGGGGCGAGCTTCATCGCCGGTGCCGGCCTGATGCTCTACGTCTGGCTCTGGGCGCTCACCCCGGCCGAACCCGGCGAGGAGCGGTCGACGCGCCGCGCCCCGGTCGCGTGGCTCCTCCTCTCCGCCGCAGCGGCCTGCCTCATCGTCGCCGCGTCGACCGGAGGTCCCGTCGTCGACACCGCCGGGGGTGCCCCCGGCGCCTGGTTCGCCGCCGTGCTCGCCGGGGTGGCGCTCGCCGTGGCATCCGGTGCCTGGGCGACGTTCATCGACCGGCCCGACCCGGAGCGCGGTCCGCGCACCGAACTCGCCATCCGGATCGTGGCCACGGCGATGCTCGCGCTCACCGCCGTCGTGCTCGTGTTCGGGCCGCTCGCCTCCTGGTATCCCGTGCCCGTCTTCGCCGCCGCGTTCGCCGCCGCGCTCGGCATCGCGCTCATCTACGCGCCGACGCTCGTGGCCCAGTGGCGCGACCTCACCGAGGAGCGCACGCGACGCATCCGCGAGGAGCAGCGCAGCGAGATCGCCGCGCACCTGCACGACTCCGTGCTGCAGACGCTCGCCCTCATCCAGAACCGGGCGGGAGCGACGAGCGAGGTCGCGCGCATCGCGCGAGCGCAGGAGCGCGAGCTGCGCGACTGGCTCTACGCGGGGGACTCCACGGTCGACAGCGACCTCGGCACCGACCTCCGCGACTTCGCGGCGGCGCTCGAGATCGACCACCCCGTCACGGTCGACGTCGTGGCGGTGGGCGAGTCGCGCGAGCGGGCGAGCGGCGAGCTCGCGGCCGCCGCGCGCGAGGCGATGCTCAACGCCGCCCGGCACGCCGGCGGCGAGGTGTCGGTGTACGTCGAGTCCCGGCCCGACGGGGTCGAGGTGTTCGTACGGGATCGCGGCCCGGGCTTCCGCCTGGCGGATGTGCCGGGCGACCGGCTCGGCGTGCGCGAGTCGGTCATCGGCCGGATGCGGCGCGCCGGCGGCTCGGCGACGGTCGGACCCGGCGTCGGCGGCGTGGGCACCGAGGTGCGACTGCGCGCTCCGTCGCCCGCGGAGGAGGGGAATCGTGGCTGAGCCGGTGCGCCGCGTGCGCGTCGTCGTCGTCGACGACCACTCCATCTTCCGCTCGGGCCTCAAGGCCGACCTCGACGCGAGCATCGAGGTCGTCGGCGAGGCGCACGACGTGGAGTCGGCCGTCGCCGCCGTGACCGGTGCGGCACCCGATGTCGTCCTCCTCGACGTGCACCTGCCGGGGGCCGCCGTTCCCGCCGGATCGAGCGGCGGAGCCGAGGTCATCCGCCGCGCGGGACCATCGGCGCCGGGCACGCGCTTCCTCGCCCTCAGCGTCTCGGACAAGGCGGAGGACGTGGTCGGCGTCATCCGCGCCGGCGCTCGCGGGTACATCACGAAGGGCTCCTCGGGCGCCGACGTGAGCCGCGCCGTGCACGCCGTCGCCGACGGCGACGCGGTGTTCTCCCCGAAGCTCGCCGGCTTCGTGCTCGACGCCTTCGGCGCAGCCGTCGGCGAGACGGCGGCCGCGGGCGACGAGCTCGACCGCCTCTCGGCTCGCGAGCAGGAGGTCATGCGGCTCATCGCGCGCGGGTACGCGTACAAGGAGGTCGCCGCCGAGCTCTTCATCTCGACGAAGACGGTGGAATCGCACGTCTCCGCGGTGCTGCGCAAGCTCCAGCTCTCGAGCCGGCACGAGCTCACCGCCTGGGCGAGCGCCCGCCGCCTGCTCTAGCGCGGGGGATCCGCCCGCTCCTCGAGCAGCCGCTCGCGCACCTGCCGGCGCAGGACCTTGCCGATGAGCGAGCGCGGCAGTTCCTCGATCGGCGAGATGCGCTTCGGCACCTTGTACGCGGTGAGGCTCTCGCGACAGAACTCCCGTATCGCCGCCGCGTCGAAGACGGCCCCGTCGCGCAGCTCGACCGCGGCGGCGACATCCTCTCCGCCGGATGCGCGGGGAAGGCCGACGACCGCCGCGCCGCGCACATCGGGATGGCGGAGCAGCACGCCCTCGACCTCCGACGGGGAGACGTTGAAGCCGCCCGTGATGATGAGTTCCTTCACCCGGTCGACGATCGTGACGAAGCCGTCGTCGGCGACGCGCACGATGTCGCCGGTGCGGAGCCAGCCGCCGGGCAGGAGCGTCTCGGCCGTGTCGGCCGGTCGGCGCCAGTAGCCCGTGAACACCTGCGGGCCGCGGAGGAGCAGCTCGCCCTCCTCGCCGGCAGGACGGTCGACGCTCGGATCACCGGGGTCGACGACGCGGATCTCGGTGCTCGGGAACGGCACGCCGACCGTGCCCGGCCGCCGCGTGGGACCCATCGGGTTGCCGAGGGCGACGGGCGAGGACTCGGTCATGCCGTATCCCTCGACGAGGAGCCCGTCCGTCACCGACTCCCACCGCTCGACGGTCGCCTCCGGCAGGCTCATCGCGCCCGAGATGGCGAAGCGGATGCCGCGCAACGGAGCGGTGCCCCGATCCGCCGAGGCTCGCGAGAGGGCGTCGTAGATGGGAGGAACCGCGGGCAGGAACGTCGGCGGCGAGTGCTTCGCGGCTGCGAAGACGAGATCGACGTCGAACTTCGGGAACAGCACGAGCTTCGCCCCGATGCTCATCGCGAACGTCAGGCACAGCGTCATCCCGTAGGCGTGGAAGAGCGGGAGGACCCCGTAGAAGACCTCGTGGCCCGGTCGCAGGCCCGGAACCCAGGCGCGGCCCTGCATGGCGTTGGCGCGCAGGTTGCGGTGGGTGAGCACGGCCCCCTTCGGTGCGCCGGTCGTGCCGCTCGTGTACTGGAGCAGCGCCGTGTCGTCGAGCGACGGCCGCGGGTGCCGCTTCGAGATGCGGCGTGCGTCGGCGAGCCGGTCCCACGCGATGATGCCCCGGGCGGTCGGCCGGGTGGTGAGCGCGGCGCGAGCGGTGCGCGCCTTCGGGATCGGCAGGCGCAGCGCCATCCGCTTGGACAGCGGCAGCGCCCGGGTCAGGTCGACCGCGACGATGTGCTCGGGGCGGATGTCGCGCGGGAAGTCCGCGACCGTGTCGGCGACCGCGTCCCACACGATCGCGACCGTCGCTCCGTGATCCTCGAACTGGTGACGGAGCTCGGGCGGGGTGTACAGCGGGTTGTGCTCGACCACGATCGCACCGAGGCGCAGCACGGCGTAGAAGGCGCTGACGTGCTGGGGACAGTTGGGCAGCACGAGCGCCACCCGGTCGCCGCTGCGCACGCCCAGTCGCCGCAGCCCCTCCGCGACGCGGTCGATCTGCTCGCCGAGCTCCCGGTAGCCGGTCTCGGCGCCGAAGAACTCGAGCGCGGGGCGCCTGCCGAAACGCGAGACGGCGTCGTCGATCATGTCGACGAGCGTCTGCGTCGGCTCCTCGATCTCGTGCGGGACGTCCGGGGCGTAGTGCGCGAGCCATGGTCGCTGCTCGTACGGGGTCATTCTTCGATCGTATTTCCGGCTCGCCGTTCGGACACGGCCTTGACGTCTCGGTCGCGGGCCGGCCGGTACACGTCGAGGACCGCCGGCACGATGCGCACGGTCGTGCGATATCCGGGGCCGCGGTAGGCGGCGGAGGCCTCGGCAGGTCCCTCGACGGCGAGCTCTCCGTCATGGGCGAAGCCCGGCGGCTGGCCCTGCCGCGGCCGCACGAGCACCTCCAGCTCCACCGTCGAGAACGCCTCGACGCGCCGGGGCAGCAGCCGCAGCCGGCGCATCACCACGCTCACGCGTCGGCCGAAGGCGAGCGAGGCGGCCGCTCGCGCGCGGGATCCCGCGTGCAGCACGCGCACGTCGAGCAGCCCGCCGTCGAGGGTTCCGCGTTGCAGGGGGGCGACGACCTCGGGGTCGCTCGCGCCGATGCCGACGTAGAGCGACCACACCTGCGCACGCCGGCCGTTCATCACGACCGTGACGGGGTGCGCATGCCGAAGCACGCGCACGGCGGCGACGACCGCCGCGAGCCACTTGCCCAGGCGCGCCTCGCGCGCCTCACGGGCCGCCACGAAGTCGGCGTACACCCCGACCGAGGCGGTGTTCAGCACGGTGATCGGCTCCTCCTCGCCGAACCTCAGCTCGCCGACGTCGACTCGCACTCCCTCGCCCCGCTGCAGGGCGTCCACCGCGAGGTCGGCGGATGCCGCGCCCGATGCCCTGGCGAAGTGGTTGAAGGTGCCGCCCGGCACGACGAACAACGGCAGCCCTGCCGCGATCGCCTCGTGTGCGACCGCGGCGACCGTGCCGTCGCCCCCGCACACGCCGAGGACGTGCGGCGGCTCGCCGCGACCCAGCGCCTCCCGGGCGGCGGAGCCCGGATCCTCGCCGTCGTCGAGCACCCGCACCTCGGCGAGCGGAAGGCGCGCGGCGATGATCCGCAACGGGTCGGGCCGCACGAGGCTCGACCCCGAGAGGCGGTTCACGACGATGAAGACGCCCTCGCCCTGCTGCGACGCGGGGAGCGACCGGTCGGTGCCCGTCGGCGGCGGAAGTTCGGGCTCTCCGGGCTTCGGCGGAACGACGAGCGCGGTGAGGCCGGCCACGCCCGCGCCGAGCGTCAGGCCGCCCACGACGTCCGAGAGCCAGTGGGCGCCCGTGTGCAGCCGGGAGTAGGCGACGCCGAGCGCCGCGGGAACGAGCACCGCGCCGATGCGGGGACGCTCCAGCGCCACGCCGGCCGCGAACGCGGCCGCGCTCGCCGAGTGCCCGGATGGGAACGACGGCGTGATGGGCGGCTTGGGCAGGTGCCGTCCGATCGGGACGTCGGCGAGCAGTGGCCGGTCGCCGCCGAAGACCCGCTTCGCGATGAGGTTCGTGAGCGCGCTCGCGATCAGCAGCGAGGTGAGCCCTCGCGTCGACGCGCGCCGGCGGTGCAGCACGGCGAGCACGCCGGCGATCGACCACCACAGCACCCCGCGGTCGGCGAAGCCCGACATGTGCGACCAGAACCGGTCGATCGCGGGATGGGTGTGCCGCCGGTTCACCGCGCGAGCGGCCGCCGCGTCCCACCGTCGCACCCATTTCGGCAGGATGCGGGTGCGCTGCACGGCGACGCGGACGTTCGACTGGGCCACGCCGCCAGCGTAGGGGCCATCCGCCGAGGAGTCAGGGGGTTGCCACCGCCGATCGAGGAGCCCACCGGAACGCCGGGCCGCTCAGAGCAGGCCAAGCTCCATCGCCAGGGTGACCGCGCGAGTGCGGTCGTTGACGCCGAGCTTCTCGAACACGTGCATCAGGTGCGTCTTCACGGTCGCCTCGCCGATGTGCAGGGCGCGGCCGATCTCGGGGTTGGAACGCCCGTCGGCGACGAGGGCGAGCACCTCGCGCTCCCTCGGCGAGAGGGCGGGAGCGGCGGTGGAGGCCGCGTCAGCCCTGACCCGGGACACGAGCTTCGCGGCGATCGACGGCGCGAGCACGGTCCCCCCGGACGCGACGGCGCGGATCCCGGCGAGGATCTCCGCCTGCGGTGCCGCCTTCAGGAGGTAGCCGCTCGCGCCCGCCTCGATCGCCGCGAGGATGTGGTCGTCGGTCTCGTAGGTCGTGAGCACGAGCACGCGGGTGCCGTTGCCGGCGGCGACGATGCGCTCGGTGGCGCCCGCGCCGTCGATGCCGGGCATCCGCAGGTCCATGAGCACGAGGTCGGGCCGTCGGGAGGCGGCCAGCTCCACGGCTTCGGCGCCGTCCGCCGCTTCGCCGACCACCTCCATGCCGGGGGCCGTCTCGAGCAGGCCGACGATGCCGGCGCGCACGATCGGGTGGTCGTCGGCGACGAGGATGCGGATCGTGTCGGTCATGCCGTGCGCTCCTCGTTCGCCCTCGGCACCACGACCCGCAGCCGCGAGCCCCCGCCGGGGCCCGGCCCGAACTCGAAGGCGCCGCCGACGAGCGCCGCGCGGTCGCGGATGCCGGCGAGTCCGAACCCGCGTTCGCCGAGCGTCGACGCCGCGTCGCCCGGACCCCGCCCGTCGTCGGTCACGGTGAGCACGACCTCCGCCTCCGATGCGGCGACGGAGATCGCCGCCGACCGGGCGCGGGCGTGCTTGCGCACGTTCGCGAGCGCCTCCTGCGCGGAGCGGAGCAGCACGACCTCGAGCTCGCGGTCGAGGCCGGCGGCATCCGCCTCGACCGTGACGGCCACGTGCGTCTCGCGGGCGAACGCGGTCGCGAGCCGGCGCAGCGCGTCGCCGAGCCCTGCGGACGCCTCGACCGGCGTGAGCGAGGCGACGAGCCCTCGTGCCTCGGTGAGCGCCTCGCGTGCCATCGTCTCCATGAGCTCGATGTCGCGACGTGCGGATGCCGCGGCCTCGCCGCCGACCGGCTCCAGCCGGTTGCCGGCCCGTTGGGCGACCATGACGAGGCCGGTCAGGCTCTGCGCGATCGTGTCGTGGATCTCGCGGGCGAGCCGGGCCCGCTCGTCGGTCACCCCCGCGTCCCGGTGCATCGCGGCGAGCTGCCCCTGTGCCGCCTGCAGCTCCTCGAGGAGTCGTCCGCGCTCGTCCCCGTCCTCGGCGATGCGCGTGATCCAGAGCCCGAGCGCGACGCTGAAGCCCACCGAGAGCGCCGCGACCCCGAGCCCGGCGAGCAGTCCCTCGAGCCCGGAGCGGGCGACGTACCCGACGACGATCGCCGCGGCCACGAGCCCGTTGGCGACGAGGGCGCTGCGCAGCGTCGGCGCGGTCGACCAGACGAAGGGGTAGATGAACGCCTGCAGGATCGCGAACGACGGTTCGAAGGAGGCGCCCACGGCGAGGATCACCGCGAAGGCGATCGAGATCACGAGGTGGGGAGCGAACTCCTCGCGACCGACGTGCCGCCGCGCGTAGGCGACGTACACGACGAGGAACACCGCCGAGGCCGCCCAGGCACCCCGTTCGGGCGGCCCGTATGGCGGGTCGATGAGGGTGAGGAGCACGATGACGGATGCCGCGGCCAGCGCCGCGACATCCCACCACCTCCGGTTCTGCATGCTGCTACCTTGGCACGCGCCTCAGGCGTCGCGCCGGATCCACCGGAACGTGAGCCGGCTCACGACCAGGCCGGCGACGAGCCAC
>JAPSJU010000059.1 GCA_031178025.1 Agromyces sp.
CGCATGCGGGTCCTTTCATCGACCGTTCCATTCTGTCCTAGACGACGCGTGCGGCATCCGCTCGGCTCCGCCCGCTCGCCCAACGCAGCCCCTGCTCGAGGGGTCCCCGTCCGAGGTGACGGCGCCACACCCAGGCGAAGATCATGGAACCCGCGATCAGGCCGAGGAGGAGCGGCCACGAGTCGTCGGTGACGACTCCGTCGTCGGTGCGCACCGCGAGCGCGATCACCACGAGGTGCAGCGTGTAGATGCTGAGCGGCATCGACCCCATCGCGGTGATCGGCGCGAGCAGGACACCCGCTGCGCGACGCAGCTGCGGCCGGGCGAGCACCGTGAGCGTCAGCAGCGCTCCGACGACGAGGGCGCCCACTCCGACGTTCCCGAGCGTCTCGAGCGACGCGCGGAGCGGAACCGCCCACGCGGCCTCGGATACGAGCTCGGGTGCGGGGAGGAGCCGGGAGATCGGCAGGAGCACCACGGCGGCGGCAGCCCCGACGAGCGAGAGCACGCCGATCACCCGCGGTGATCCGAGGTCGAGCCGGGCGAGGGCGAGACCGATGAGCATCACGGGCACCCAGACGATGACCGGGTATGCCCCGCCGACGGTCCAGTCGGAGAGGAACTTCACCGGCGTCTGGCGCATCTCGTTGACGAACTCCGACCTGGCGCCGATCTCGGCGAGGGCGGGGGTGACCGCGAGCAGGGCGACGCCGGCGCCCAGTGCGAGGCGCGGCGGGAGGAAGAGCATCGGCAGCATCGCGAGGAAGGCCACGCCGTAGACGTCGAGGATGATGAGCACGAGCGGATGCAGCGTCGACCAGATGGCGAACCCGAGCGCGATGAGGATGACGCCCCGGATGGCGATCTGCCGGCGCAGCCTGCCACGCCCGGTGCTGATCGGTCGGATGCCGCCCGAGATGAAGCCGAGGCCCATGCCCGCGGTCAGTGCGAACAGCAGTCGCGGACGTTCGTCGGCGAGGGCGATGAGCTCGGCCGTCTGCGCGGATTCGACCTCGGGAGACACATGGGCGATGAACATGCCGATGAGCGCGAGGCCCCGGGCGGCATCGACGCCGCTCACCCGTCGCGACGGAGGAGCGTCGGCGGTGGTATCCGACGTCTCGGCACTCATGCTGCCCACTCTTGCATGTCCGGGTCCCCGGCTCCGTCGTACGAGCCTCGAAGATCTCGACCGGGCTCATAGGCTGTGACGATGACGATCGATGCGAGCATGCGCCGGCCCGCCTCGGTGGCGCTCGTCGTGTACGGCGTGCTCGTCGGGGTCGTGGGGTTCTTCCCGACCCCGGTCGACCGGGGAGCCTCACCGCTGCTGCGCTCGACGCTCGCCGCCCTGCACCGCCGCGGGTTCCCCGACTGGTTCGACTACCACTTCGTCGAGTTCACGGCCAACATCGCGCTCTTCGTGCCGCTGGGGATGCTCTCCCTCTTCGCGACCGGACGCGCGCTGGCGTGGCTCGCGGTCGCCGCAGGAGTGGGCGCGAGCGCCACCATCGAGCTGGGGCAGTCGCTGCTCCTCCCCGAGCGCTTCCCGTCCGGTCTCGACGTCCTGGCCAACGGCGTCGGCGCCGCCATCGGCGTGGCGATCGGCTACGGTGCGCTTGCGCTGCGTGATCCGCGCAGCGCGCCCGTCACGCCGGTCGGCGCCGCACCACGGGAGCGCCGTCCCCCGGGCGGTCAGGGCCGACCGAGTCCGAGGTAGCTCCACCCGGTCGCGCGCCATGCGCGGGGGTCGAGCACGTTGCGTCCGTCGATGATGCGACGGCCCGAGACGAGGCCGCCGGCCTCGGCCGGGTCGAGCGCGCAGTACTCCGGCCACTCCGTCACGAGCACGACGAGTTCCGCGTCGAGCAGCGTCTCACGGGTCGAGGCGCTGTACTCGAGCTGCGGATGCCGCAACCGCGCGTTCTCGATGCCCTGCGGGTCGGTGGCGACCACACGTGCCCCGAGGCCCTTGAGCTGCACCGCCACATCGAGCGCCGGCGAATCGCGCACGTCATCGGAATCGGGCTTGAAGGAGACGCCGAGCACCGCGATCTTCCGCTCGTTCACCGAGCCGCCGAGCGCGTCGACCG
This sequence comes from Agromyces sp., assembly GCA_031178025.1. Taxonomy (GTDB): domain Bacteria; phylum Actinomycetota; class Actinomycetes; order Actinomycetales; family Microbacteriaceae; genus Agromyces. The sequence goes on from JAPSJU010000059.1 coordinate 2,094, forward strand.
CGAGGTCCACCACCCGTTGCCGCCGTCGGAGGTTGATCGCATCGACTTCACGGAGGAAGCCGACCGAATCGCCGCGGCCGAGCTCCTCCGCTCGTGCGGCGAACGCCCGGATGTCCTTCGGCAGGCAGCCGCCGCCGAACCCGACGCCGGCATTGAGGAAGCGGCGTCCGATCCTCGCATCGTGTCCGATCGCGTCGGCGAGCTGGGTCACGTCGGCGCCGGACACCTCGGCGATCTCCGCCATGGCGTTGATGAATGAGATCTTGGTCGCGAGGAAGGCGTTCGCCGCCACCTTCACGAGTTCCGCCGTGGCGTAGTCGGTGACGATGCGGGGCGTCCCGGCCTCGATCGCGGCACGATAGACGAGGTCGAGCACGGACGCCGCATGGTCATCGCCGACTCCGTAGACGAGACGGTCGGGCTCGATGGTGTCCTTCACGGCGAACCCCTCGCGGAGGAACTCGGGATTCCACGCAACGCTCGCGGACGGCGCGACCTGGGCGACGCGTGCGGCCAGGCGGGCGGCGGTACCCACGGGCACCGTGCTCTTGCCGACGACGAGTGCGCCCTCGGCGAGATGCGGCAGCAGCGCCTCGAACGCGGCGTCGACGTAGCGCAGGTCGGCGGCGTCGGTACCGGGCGATTGGGGGGTGCCGACCGCGACGAAGTGCACCTCCGCCCCGGCGGCATCCGCCATGTCGGTGCTGAACCGAAGGCGACCGGACGCGGTCGCGGAGGTCAGGATCTCCGGAAGCCCCGGTTCGAAGAACGGCGGCCTGCCTGCGGCCAGTTCGGCGACCCTGTGCGCATCGATGTCGATGCCGACGACCTCGTGACCCAGTTCGGCCATCGCGGAGGCGTGCACGGCGCCGAGATAGCCGCAGCCGATGACAGAGATGCGCATGGAGCTCCTTGAGCGGGTTCTTCAGTGGGTCGGTGATGCACGGAGGCAGTCCGAAGGCCCGGATCGGTGCGGATCCGGGCCTTCGAAACGCGGCTGCGAGGGGTCGGCCGCAGGCCGCTTCGGGAAAGGCGTCAGGGCTGGGTGACGGCGCGCGGCCGCCGGGTCAGGCCGAAGCCCGGTTACGACGCACGGTGGCGAGGACGGCGATGAGTGCCACACCGAGGGCGAGCGCCCCGACCCCGCCCCAGACGGCGAGCATCGGAATCTCATACCCGGTGCTGGGCAGGCCCGACCCCTCCGCGGTGTCGGCCGGGAGGACCGTCAGGGTGGCGGTGGCCACCGTCGAGCCGGCGGTGACGGTGATGGTGTACGTGCCCGGCGTGTTGGCCGAGGCGGTGTAGGTGACGCTGCCGGCGGCGTCCGTCGACTTCGACGCCGTCGTCGCCTTCAGCACGCTCAGCGAGACCGCGTCGTCGGCCGAGGCCGTCGACGGCGTGTTGGGCGGCAGCTGCGTGAAGATCAGGTCGACGGCCTCGCCGACACGCACGGTGACCGTGCCGGGGCCCTGACCCGTGTATCCGGCGGCGTTCGCCACCGCCGGGACTGCGAACACTGCCGACAGCGCGAGCAGCGCGGCGGCGAGAAGCTTTCGTGCCATGATGTGTACCCCTCAATAGATGAATGTGACCGCGTCCCCCTGAACGCAAGAACGCCGCAAGACGACGGCGGCGTACCCCTTCACCATAGAGCAGACTCACAGGTTACCGCGAGCGCCGACGTTTCGACTTCGTAAACAAACGGCGTCGAGACGATCTCGGTGGCGCGTACCCCCGGCTCTCCTGCGAGGAATGCGAACCGGTACTCGGCCCGCTCGCCCGGCGCCAGGCGCACCTCGATCCCGCTCAGCGTGTACCCGGAGTCGGACGTGGGATGGTGCGGCACCGGGGCGCCGTCCCGCTCGACGCCGAGATTGAAGTTGCCCGGTCCCGCATACACCCGGACTGCCGTCGCGATCACGCCGGGCGGGGTGCCGTAGACGCCGTTCGCCGTGACGTACGGCGGCAGGGAGACGGCGGCATCCGCCGGAGCGGTGTTCGCCATGGACACCTGGATGACGGTGGTGCGGCGCCCGTCGTTCCGACAGCCGACCGAGCCGGCGGCCACTTCGACGTCGAGGTAGGGGTCCATCTTCGCACCGGTGATGTCGTTGAAGTAGACCCCGAAGGCGTCGACCTCGGCCGTGCTCCGCGGCAGTTCGCCCGCGATGTCCGTTCCCGCGACGACCGCCTGCTCCGCGGGATCCGCGTTCCACACGAGGATGCGTCGGCTGTACCCCGATTCGATGAGCGCGCCGACGAGCGCTCGTGGGTCGACGTTGTCCCCCGAAATCGCTTCGAACACCGCCGCGGTCGCTGCCGCGAAGAAGTCATCCTGCACCGCCGGGTCGCCGTATCGGACGTACACGTCGCGAAGCAGCAGCTGCACGGCGTTCGCGCTGGTGAGCGTCTCGCCCGTCGGCAACGCGACCGGCCCGGTCGCCACGAGGATGTGACTCAACACCACTGGATCGAGCGCGATGACGCTGTCGACCTCATCGCCGAACTTCTGCTTCCACATCTCCCGGGCGATGCTCGCGGCGAGCGGGAACTGCGGAGTGAAGTTGACGTCCTGGATGTACGAGGCGGTGTTGTCGCCGTACAGCGCCCGTGTCTCGATCGGCAGCGTGACGACCGGCTGCTCGAACTTCGGGAAGTCGCCGGTGTCCGCCTGCGCCGCGAGCGTGAACGCGCCGTCCTCCGCCCGCAGGAGTGCGAGCGCGCCCGGGATCCCTCCCGTCGACCGGAGCTCGGCGTTGTTCTGGAAGAGCAGCAGGATCTCGCGCGGCTCGTCCGCGCCCAGCATGACGGGGACGAGTCGCACGACGCGATCGAGCCCGTCGACGGTCGTGACGGCGTCGTCGAGCATCGCGGTGAGCTCGGCCCGCGCGTCGGCCAGCGGCGCCACGACCTCAGCAGCGGCGATGCGCTCCTCCACCATCGTCGCTCGCGCCTGCTGCACGGCGGCGGCGGCATCCCGCACCGGCTCCTGGAGCGCGATGACCGGCCCGAGGTCCACCCGCCCGTTCGACGGCGCGAACGCGGCGAGATCCAGCTCCGCCGCGGCACGGGCGAGCGGCGTCACGGCGCCTTCGGCGACCCGGTCGACGGATGCGGCGATGGCGCGCAGGGTTTCGAGGTTCGCGCCGACCCAGGGCAGCAGTTCCGCCGCCTTCCATGCGGGATCGCTCGTGAGGTCCGCGGCGGCGGCGGCATGCGCAGCCAGCCGACGGGCCGTGGCCGTGGCGGCGTCGGCGTCGCCCGTGAGCACCTGCTGCTGCGCGGTCCTGGCCAACGGCACCGCCGCTTCGAGCTCCTGCTTCGCCAGTGCGCCCCGGATGGCGATCCACGCGACGGCGGCGACGAGCAGTACCGCCACGGCGGTCGCCGCCCACCGGAGACGCCGGCGCCGATGCATGCGGCGTCGCGCGCTCCCCCGGGTCGTCGGAGGGTCCGAGTGGCGCACGTGTCCCGCTTCCACGTGGCTCTCGGCCTGCGTCATCGTTCGGTCACGAGGTCGCGCGCAAGGATCCCGTCGATCACCTCGATGGTGTCGGGCCAGCCCGCCACCTCGACGCACGTCACCCCGAGCGCCTTGACCGGGTAGTCGTTCCCGCCCTTCTCGAGCCGGTCGCCGACGAAGAGCATGTCCGTGAGCATCACCCCGGTGGCTTCCGAGAGCCCCGCGATCCCATAGGCCTTGTCGAGGCCGATCCTCGTGACGTCGATCGAGGTCGACCCGCCCGAGCGGACCTCGAGGTCGGGAAGTTCGGAGGCGACCGCCTCACGCAGGGCCGCCCGCTTCGTGGAGTCCGGGTCCCACGCGGATTTCGCCGCCAGCGGCGCCGCCTGCCCCAGCGCGGAGAACGTGATCTGGGACCCGCGATCCTCGATCACCGGCCCCCACGTGGTCGCCTCCCAGTATCCGAGGCGTCGGGCGTGGCTCTCGAGGACCGATGCGGCCCGTGACTTCTGGTCATCGCTCAGGCGCTCGGAGTACTGGAGCCGCCATCGGCCGCCGATGTGACGCAGGTACTGGGTGCCGCAGGTCGGCATGAGGTGCAGTCGCTCGAGGTCGCGCTCGCGATCGAGGCGCTCGAGCACCTGCGTCTCCATCTGCGCGAAGTGCCCTCCCGAGATGATGCAGACGTCGGTCACGTCGAGTAGACGATGCAGTGCGGCGACCATCTCGTCCGCGAGCGGCGTCTTCGAGGGGGCCAGGGTGTCGTCGAGGTCGAGTGCCACGATCCGAGGCAGCATGAGGTCTCCGTTCATCGTGGGGTCGGTCGAGGTCATGAGATGCCGCCGGGCGGCCCCGGGGCGGGGATGACGGCGTTCGTGATGATGATGCTCGTCCACATGCGCTCAGCCCACGCATTCACGTCGCCGACGGCGCTCGGACGACCTCGCCTCGACACGGCTCCTCATGCGCTGCGCCGGCACCTCGACGAGGTAGTACATGCCGATTCCGATGCCGATGCCCGCCGCCATCGTGACCGCGAAGGAGGTGATGAACGGGAACGGCTCGAGGATGTCTCGCAGGGCGGACCCCGCCGTGAGGTGGACCAGGTAGATGGAGTAGCTCGCCAGGCCGATGACGACGACCGGTCGCCACAGGCTGATCCTGGTGAACACGCGCCGGACGACGCCGTCGCCCGGGGCGAGTCCGTAGGCGATGACGATCGCCGCCGCGACGCTCTGGACGGAGAACCTGAACGTGTCCCGGAACATCTCGTCCCGGATCACGAGGCTCGCGGCGTACATGGCGAGGGCTGCGATCACCGCGACGTCGCTTCCGATCAGCCGCGAATACCAGGTGCGCGGTTCACCGGCTCTCATCCACGCGAAGTACCCGACCGCCAGGAGCATTCCCCACGCGATTCCGTCGAGGCGGGTGTCCGAGCCGTAGTAGATGCGGCCCTCGACGGGCTCGCCGAGCGCGATGACCACGCGCAGCCCGGTCGACACGACGATGGCGGCCGCCGCGATGATCGCGGTGCCGTGCACCCAGAATCCCCGGCGCACGAGCAGCATCCAGACCAGAGCGAAGACGATGTAGAACTGCTCCTCGATGGACAGGCTCCACACGACGCCGCTCCCGGGCAGCACCTCGGGAACCTGGCCGATCTTGAGCCAGTTGAAGACGAAGAACACCTGGGCGAGGAATGCTCCCCAGTCGACGCGTCCGCCCAGCACGGCGAAGACCAGCGTGGGAGCGATGATCGCCACGACGAACGGCGGCGCGATCTTGAATGCGCGCCGCCGGTAGAACCCCACCGCTGAGAAGCCGCCCGTCCTGTCGCGTTCGCGAAGCAGCAGGTACGTGATGATGAACCCGGAGATCGTGAAGAAGATGGTGACACCGCTGCCGCCGGGGACGATCGCACCCGCGCCCGAATGCGCGACGACCACGACGAGCACGGCGTACGCGCGCATGGCGTCGATGTGGGCGAAACGGTTCGCTCCGTTGACCGGAACCGCAACCGACGAGGACATCGGCCCCCCCCCTTGCCTGAGTGTGGACGTCATGCGCGGACATGACCACGCGATCAACAGGGTGACGTTGCCTCGCACCGTCGATCGAGGCTACCGCGACCTTGCGTCGAAAGTGTGACAGTCGCGTGAACAACGGCTCGTTCGGGGGACAGAATGGGCTAGCCTCCCGGTATGGGCCCCGAGAAGGTATGGCGACTCTCGCACGCGGCGTACGCGGCACGGATACCGCTCGCGCCGTGGCTGCTCAAGACCGTCAACTACTTCCTGTTCCGCGTCGTGCTCCCGTTCGAGGTCCGCACCGGACCCGGCCTGGAGATGTGGCACCGCGGCCTCGGCACGGTCGTGCACCCGAACGTCGAGATCGGTTCCGGCGTTCGCATCGCCCACGGCGTGACCATCTCCGGCACGCCGTCGGGCACGAGTCACATCGAGGACGGCGTGACGATCGCGGCCGGCGCGATCCTCCTCCCCCGCCGGATGCAGCCGTTCCGCATCGGCGCGGGCGCGATCATCGGCGCCGGGGCCGTCGTCGTCGGCGACGTCCCTGCCGGCGCCATCGTCAGGGGCGAGCCGGCGAAGATCCATCCGCGAGCCGACGATCGGGTCGCTCAGCGGTCCTGATCCCGGGCGAGCCGGCGAAGCACGTCGACGAAATCCCGACGGCGCGGCACCAGGTCGCGGACGGGCAGGCGAAGGGCGACGGCGAGGATCCCGAGCAGCACGAGGTAGGAGATCGCCGAAGCCAGGGCTGCGCCGATCGCGCCCAGCCACGGTCCGAGCAGGAGCAGCCCGACGATCCCGAGCACGAGTGAGACCACCTGGGCCAGCGACATCCGGATGCCCTTGGCATCGGCGGCGAGCGCCATCGAGACGACGAAGCTCGCGATCATCGCGCTGCTCCCGAGAAGGGCGATGACCGCGACCGGCACGGAGCCGGCGAAGGCGTCACCGAAGACCACCGGAATGAGCAGTACGGACGCTACGACCGAAATGGGGTACACGAGGACCCCCGCGGCGATGCCGGCCCGAGCGGCCTGCGCCTGCACCGAACGGCGCTCGGAACCCTCGGAGCGCGCCACCGAGGTGAAGTAGCTGGCGCCCAGTGCCTGGCCGAGCGCCAGAGGCACGGCGGCCACCGTTGCCGCGACCGAGTAGATGCCCGCCTGGAAGGCACCGATGAGCGGAAGCGCGATCACCTGGTCGAGCTTGCTCGATGCGGCCTCGGCGAGCGCGCTGCCGAAGTACTTCACCCCGCTCCGTGCCGTGGCGGGCAGCGAGAGGATCGGTCCCGACCACCGCACGCGCACGAGCACGATGCCCAGGACGAAGGTCGCGACGGATCCGATCACGTTCGAGATCAGGACCGACGACACGGAGGCGACGCCGAAGACCCAGGCGACGGACACCAGCACCAGGTAGATCGACGGCTGGATCACCTGCATCGCGAACACGGCCCGGTACCGGCGGTGCGCCACCAACAAGCCGACGTCGAGAGCCCAGGCGGCCGCGAGGGGCGAGAGCAGCAGGCCCGCGCTGGCGGCGATGCGCGCGTCGGGCTCGAAGCTCGAGAAGATGGTGGCCCACGCGAGGGCCGCCAACGGGATGGCGAGCAGCGTGCTCGCGGCCACGAGGCGTCGCGCCGTTCGGAGGACGACCGTCCCGTCGGTCGTGGCGGCCTGCCGTCGCACCTCGAGCGGCAGGCCCATGGCCAGGATGACGGGAACGATGACGAACAGGGCGATGGCCGCCGCGGTCTCGCCGCGTCCATCCGGCCCGATCGCCCTCGCCACGATCGGCGCGGTCGCCAGCGACAGGACGGCCGACATCGTCCGGCCGAGGACGAGCAGCGACGGCGACTCGACCGAGAAGGCGCCGGTCAGCCGTCGCCACCACTTCACTGCGTGCCCTCGCGCTTCGCGATCTCCTCGAGCACCCGCCGCGCCTCGGCCGGATCGAGCGACCACGGCGCCCGAGCACGAAGCTGCGCGCGTTCCCCTTCCGTGAGTCGTTCGCCGATGACTCGAGCGGGATTCCCCGCGACGATGGTGAAGTCGTCCACCGGCCGCGTCACGACGGCTCCCGCGCCGATGACCGCACCGTCGCCGATGCGATCGCACGCCGGCAGGATGGTCACGTTCGCGCCGATCCACACGTCGTTCCCGATCGTGCACGCGGTGCGCGGCACATCGGCCTCGGCGTCGGCGAACCCGAGCTTCGGGTTGTACCAGTAGGGGTGCATGCTGAGCGAGTCGATCGGATGCGCCGCTCCGAATCGCCGGACGTTCGGGCCGATCGACACGTACGCGCCGATGGTCGTCGAACGGTCCGCCATCCCGGGCTGCAGCAGTGAGCCGTACGAGTAGGCGCCCACGACGACGCCGTGATGCTCGTCGAGCACCCTCCGCAGGGTGACCGAGGTGAACTGGCCGCCCTCGCGCTTCGTCACCAGCCGGAGCAACCGCTCCCGTACCGGGAGGCGGGGGTAGTACCGCGCGATGAGGCGCCCGAGGCGGCTCTCGATCATTCGCATTCGTGCTCCATGGTCATTCCATGCCCGGGCGGGCGCGAGTCGTCGACAGGGTGATCATGCCAGCGCAAGCGCCGCCGAGGAGTCCGACCAGGAGGCTCGTCGGATACCCGGCGGGCATCGGCGCCACGAACGACGCGGCCAGGAGCCCGAGCAGCGCAGCCGCCGCGCCGACGCCCGTCGAGGAGTGGCTGCGGATCGCCGCGAGCGCCGGAACGACGAGGGCGGCCACGAACGCGAGCACCCCGACGATGCCGCACTTCGCCCACGTCCAGAGATAGAAGTTGTGCGCGAA
>JAPSJU010000060.1 GCA_031178025.1 Agromyces sp.
CCCGATCACGTGTCGGCGTACGCCCTCATCGTCGAGGAGGGCACCAAGCTCGCGCGGCAGATCCGGCGCGGCGAGCTGGCCGAGCCCTCCGACGACCTCGAGGCCGACATGTACGAGCTCGCCGACGAGTCGTTCGCGTCCGCCGGCTACGAGTGGTACGAGGTGAGCAATTGGGCGGCCGACGCCTCGCATCGTTCGCGGCACAACCTCGGCTACTGGCGCGGCGACGACTGGTGGGGAGTCGGCCCGGGCGCGCACAGTCACGTGGGCGGGGTGCGCTGGTGGAATGCGAAGCATCCGTCGGCCTACGCCGACCGCCTCAGCGACGGCCATTCCCCCGCGGTGGGTCGCGAGGTGCTCGACGAGCGAACGCGGGAGACGGAACGGGTGCTCCTGCTGAGCAGGATCCGGGACGGTCTCCGGATCTCGACCCTCGGCCAGGATGGTCGTCCGGCCGTCGCCGGTCTCATCGCCGACGAGCTCGTGGACGCGAATGCCGCCCTCGCCGGTGTGCTGACGCTCACCAGGCGAGGGCGGCTGCTCGCCGACGCCGTCGTGCGGCGCCTGGTCGGGGCGTGACCCCGATCAGCTCGTCGAGACGGCGTCAGCTGACGAACTTGATCGCAAGCGGGTAGGTGTAGGGCTGACCCTGGTTCGCCTTCACTGCGGCGATGATGCTGAAGACGATGTTCACGATGCCGACGGCGATCAGGGCGAAGATCCCGATGATGATGAAGATCAGGATGGCGCTGATCACTGCATAGATGAACATCGAGATCTGGAAGTTGAGGGCCGTCGCCGTGTGCGCCCGAACGAACGGGCCCTTGTTCTTCAGCACGAGGTAGCCGACGAGGGCGGGGATCACGGGGATGGAGACGAGCCAGAGCAGGCCTCCGAGGTGCACGAGCGTCGCCCAGAGCTTCTCGTCGCTCGGGCTGAGCGTGTCGCCCTGAGCGTGCGGGCTCTGCGGCGGCGGGGGAGGCGGGGGCATGTCGGACACGGGGTCTCCTAGGGTTCGGGCTCGTCCATCGGGCGAGACTCGGTCGGCTCTCATGCTGGCACAGCAGCGCCCGCCGCGGGTGGACTCCCCACCGCGACGGGCGAAACCGGCCGACGTGTCCTACTTGATGAGGCGGATGGCGAACGGGTAGCGGTAGTGCTTGCCGTCCTTCGCCTGGAGGAACGCGATGATCGAGAAGACGACGCCGAGGATCCAGACGACCCAGACCAGGATCGCGCCGATCAGCAGGAACACCAGGATGTACGAGATCACGTAGCCGAAGAGCAGCGTGATCTGGAAGTTCAGCGCTTCCTTCCCCTCGGTGTTCGTGAATGAGCCGCGATCCTTGAAGACGAGCCAGATGATGAGCGCCGGCAGGAAGCCGAGGATGCCGCCGAGGTGCGCGAACGAGCCCCACTGGATGTCCTGCTCGGGTGAGAGCGGAGCAGCCGCCACGGGCTGAGCCGGCTGCTGCGGCGGCGTGGGCGGGAGGTTCGGATCGGGCGACTGAGCATTGGGGTCGGTCATGTGCGTGCCTTTCGGGTCCTGTGGCGAACCGCGACCACGTGGTGGTGGCCAATGGTGACTCGCGGATTACCCATACGGTAGCGCCGCGATCGACCGGGTGGCAACGACCCGGGCACAGGATGTCGCGATAGGATTGGCACTCAGCCAGATCGAGTGCTAAGACGAGTCAGGGGGCGATGGCCATGGTGTCGGAACGCAGTCTCGCCGTCCTGCGCGCGATCGTGCAGGACTACGTCGCATCCCGTGAACCGGTCGGATCCAAGACGATCGTCGAGCGGCATGCGTTCGGCGTGTCGGCCGCGACCATCCGCAACGACATGGCGCTCCTCGAGGAGGAGGAGCTCATCGCCGCCCCCCACACCTCGTCGGGGCGCATCCCCACCGACAAGGGCTACCGGGTCTTCGTCGACCAGCTCACCGACATCCGCCCGCTCACCCCCGCCCAACGACACGCGATCGAGACGTTCCTCGGCGAGTCGAGCGACCTCGACGAACTCCTCGCTCGCACGGTGCGGCTCATCGCACAGCTGACCAAGCAGCTCGCCGTCGTGCAGTACCCGAGCTTCGCCACGGCACGGGTCCGTCACGTCGAGCTCGTCTCCCTCGCACCGAACCGGGTGCTGTGCATCCTCATCGCCGACTCCGGGCAGGTCGAGCAGCGCCTCGCCGAACTCGACCATCCCGTCGACGATGAGACGCTGTCCTCGCTCCGGACCCGTCTCAACCAGATCGCGGGCGGCCTTCCGATGGCGGATGCCGCGGTGGCGCTCTCGGGCGAGATCGACAGCGCCGACCGGCGGCACGCGGCGCTGCTGCACACGCTCGCGGCGACGCTCGCCGAGCAGGCTCGCGTGCAGCGTCAGGACCGCCTCGTCGTGGCGGGCGCGGCGAACCTCGTGCGCACGGAACAGGATTTCGCCGGTTCGATCCTCGGGGTGATCGAGGCGATCGAGGAGCAGGTGGTGCTGCTGAAGCTCTTCGGCGAGATGTCGACCGATGAACACGCCGTCACCGTACGGATCGGACGCGAGAACGCGTCGTTCGGGCTGGGGGAGACCTCGGTGGTCTCGAGCGCGTTCGAGGTGCCCGGTCACGATGTCTCGCGTCTCGGCGTGGTCGGCCCGACCCGCATGGACTACTCCAATTCCATGGCGGCGGTCCGCGCCGTCGCCCGCTACCTCTCCCGCACGCTCGGCGAGAGCTGACTCCCGCTGCCGCCCACGCGGCATCCGGCAATCGAAAGGACAAGCCCTCCGTGGCCGACCATTACGAGGTCCTCGGCGTCTCGCGCGACGCCACCCCCGACGAGATCAAGAAGGCGTACCGTCGTCTCGCCCGCGAGCTCCACCCCGACGTGAACCCCGGCGCGGAAGCGTCGGAGCGGTTCAAGCAGGTCACGCACGCCTATGACGTGCTGTCGGATCCGAAGCAGCGCCAACAGTACGACCTCGGCGGAAGCGGCGGCGGGTTCGGCGATCAGGGCTTCGGCGGCTTCGGGGACATCTTCGAGACCTTCTTCGGCGCCGGGCAGCAGTCCCGTGGTCCCCGTTCGCGGCGCGAGCGCGGGCAGGACGCGTTGATCCGCGTCGAGGTCGGGCTGGAGGAGGTCATCTTCGGCACGCACCGGGACATCGAGGTCGACACGGCGATCCTCTGCGAGACGTGCCACGGCTCGTGCTGCCAGCCGGGGACGTCGCCGGTCACGTGCGACATCTGCCACGGCACCGGGTCCATCCAGCGGTCGGTGCGGTCCCTCCTCGGCAACGTCGTGACCTCCAGCCCCTGCGGTACCTGCCGCGGCTACGGCACCATCATCGCGACGCCGTGCGTCACGTGTCAGGGGCAGGGTCGCGTGCGTGCGCGCCGCACCGTGCCCGTCGACATCCCGGCGGGAGTGGACACGGGCGTGCGCCTGCAGATGCCCGGCTCCGGTGAGGCGGGTCCCGCGGGCGGCCCGAACGGCGACCTCTATCTCGAGATCAAGGTGCGCAACCACGAGGTGTTCAGCCGCAACGGCGACGACCTCCTCTGCACGCTCGAGGTGGGCATGACCGACGCGATCCTCGGCACCACGACGACGATCCACGCGCTCGACGGCGACGTCGACGTCGAGTTGCGTCCCGGCCTCCAGAGCGGCGAGATCCTCACGGTCAAGGATCGCGGCGTCACGAGGCTGCGCGGCACCGGTCGCGGCGACCTCAAGATCGGCGTCCAGGTGGTGACGCCGACGAAGCTCAGCTCGAAGGAGCGCCACCTGGTCGAGCAGCTCGCCGCCTCCCGGAAGGCGCCGGCTCCCGAGCTGAGCCACTTCCAGCAGGGGCTGTTCGCGCGACTGCGCGACCGGTTCCTCGGCTAGCGGACGCCGGCGATGAGTCACCTGTACCTCGACGAGGCGCTCGAGTTGTCGGGTTCTGCCCCGGGCGACACGGTCGAGCTCTCTGGCGATGAGGCGAGGCACGCCGTGACCGTCGCGCGGGTACGCGTCGGCGAGCGGATCGCGATCGGCAACGGTCGGGGCGCGCGCGTGGACGGCGTGGTCACCGGTGTCGGCAGCCGCACCCTCGCGCTCGAGGTGCAGGAGGTCCTGGTCGAGGAGCAGCCCGCGACGCGGATCACCCTCGTGCAGGCGCTGGCGAAGGGCGACCGGGACGAGCTCGCGGTGCAGGCGGCGACCGAACTCGGCGTCGACGCGATCGTGCCGTGGGCGGCCGCGCGCTCGGTCTCGCGCTGGGAGGGCCCGAAGGCCGAGAAGGGGCGGCAGCGCTGGGCGTCGATCGTGCGCGAGGCGGTCAAGCAGTCGATCCGTGCATGGATGCCGCCGGTCGACGCCGTCGCGACGACGGCCGAGCTGCCCGCACGTCTCCACGGGGCGCGCGTGCTCCTGCTCGAACCCACCGCGTCCACCGCCCTGAGCGACATCCGGCACGACGGACGAGACCTCGCGCTGGTCGTCGGACCCGAGGGCGGCATCTCGCCCGCCGAGCTGGAGCGCCTCGAGGGTGCCGGCGCCGAGCCGGTGCGCCTCGGCGCATCCGTGCTGCGCACCTCGACGGCGGGCCCGGCCGCGATCGCCGTCCTGAACTCGGCTCTCGGGCGGTGGTGACGCATCCGTCGCTACGATGGAAGGATGACCGCACCCGCTGCCGAGCCGACCATCTTCGAGCGGATCGCCGCGCGTGAGATCCCCGCGCAGATCGTCGCGGAGACCGACCGGGTGATCGCGTTCCACGACATCGCCCCCCAGGCTCCGGTGCACGTCGTCGTCACCCCGAAGCAGGGCGCCTACCGCGACGTCGTCGAGCTCGCGGGCGGCGATCCCGGACTGCTCGCCGAACTCGTCGACGTGGCCAGGGGCGTCGCGGACGAGCTGGCCGACGGCGACTTCCGGCTCGTGTTCAACACCGGCGCCAATGCCGGGCAGACGGTCTTCCACGTGCACGCCCACGTGCTCGCCGGAAGGCTCGAGGAGGGATCACTTGCCGGCTGACCCGCAGCAACCGCAGCCCGACCGGTCGGGGCCCAACCGTGACGACGAGGAGCGGCTGCACATCGACGGCATCGCGATGGTTCGCCTGCTGGGCCCGCAGGACCGCCTGCTCTCGTCGATCGAGCGCGAGTACCCCGACGTGGAGGTGCACGTGCGCGGCAACGAGATCGCGATCCGCGGCGAGGTCGCGGAGCGCACGAGGGTGCGCCGACTGATCGAAGAACTCCTGGAGCTCGTGCGCAGCGGCCAGGACCCCACGCCCACCGAAGTGAGGAGCTCGGCCCGAATGCTCGACGCCGATCCCAATTCCAAGCCGTCCGAGCTGCTCGGCCAGGTCATCGTCTCCGCCCGCGGCAAGACGATCCGGCCGAAGACCGAGGGGCAGCGGCAGTACGTCGACGCGATCGACGAGAACACCATCGTCTTCGGCATCGGCCCGGCCGGCACCGGCAAGACGTACCTCGCGATGGCCAAGGCCGTGCAGGCGCTGCAGCGCAAGGAGGTGAACCGGATCATCCTCACGCGTCCCGCCGTCGAGGCCGGCGAGCGCCTCGGCTTCCTGCCGGGCACCCTCACCGACAAGATCGATCCGTACCTCCGCCCGCTCTACGACGCCCTGAACGAGATGATGGATCCCGAGATGGTGCCGAAGCTGCTCGCCTCGGGCACCGTCGAGGTGGCGCCGCTGGCATACATGCGCGGCCGGACGCTCAACGACTCCTTCGTCGTGCTCGATGAGGCGCAGAACACGACCCCCGAGCAGATGAAGATGTTCCTCACCCGACTCGGCTTCGGTTCGAAGATGGTCGTGACGGGCGACATCACCCAGGTCGACCTTCCCGGCGGTGCGAGCGGACTGCGCCTCGTCACGCGCATCCTCGACGAGGTCGACGACATCCACTTCGCACGGCTCACCAGCGACGACGTCGTGCGGCACAGCCTCGTCGGGCGCATCGTCGACGCGTACACCGAGCACGACCAGCGCGCACAGGCGCAGCGCTTCGAACGCGAGCAGGCGCGCGAGTTCGCGAACCGCGCGGAGCGTCGCGGGCACGGGCCTCGCGATCACCTGCCGCGGAAGGGCAAGGCATGAGCATCGAGGTCAACAACGAGTCGGCGATCGAGGTCGACGAGGCGGCGCTGCAGCGCCTCGCCGTCTACGCGCTCGACGCGATGCACGTGCATCCTGACGCCGAACTCGCCATCGTGCTCGTCGACGAGGGTGCGATGGAGCAGCTCCACGTGCAGTGGATGGACGAGCCGGGCCCGACCGACGTCCTGAGCTTCCCCATGGACGAGCTTCGTCCGGGCACCGAGGACCAGCCCGCCCCGCCCGGCCTGCTCGGCGACGTCGTGCTCTGTCCGCAGGTGGCCGAGGCGCAGGCCCGCACCGCGGGTCATCCGCTCCTCGACGAGCTGCTCCTGCTCACGACGCACGGCATCCTGCACCTGCTCGGCTTCGATCACGCCGAGCCCGCAGAGGAGAGGGAGATGTTCGGCATCCAGCGGGACATCCTCGTCGGGTTCACCATGCAGGAGCGGCGCCGCTGACCATGCAGCCCTGGCTCTTCATCGGAGCGGCCTTCGTACTCGTGGCGTTCGGCGGCCTCATGGCCGCGGTGGACTCGTCGATCGGCGCGTCGAGCCGTGGTGACGTCACGGACCTCGCGATCGATTCCCGCGCCCGGCGATCGCTCCTCGCGATCGCGGACGACACGGGTGCCCACGTCAACGCCGTCAACTTCATGCGCATCATCGCCGAGACCACGGCCGCGGTGCTCGTCACCCTGGCGTTCGTGTCGTTCCTCGACAACGTGTGGCTCGTGCTGCTGTACTCCGCCCTCATCATGACGGCCGTCTCGTTCGTGCTCGTGGGGGCGAGCCCCCGCAGCGTCGGCCGGGCGCACGCCGACACGGTGCTGCGACTCACGGCGCCGCTCGTGCACTTCCTGCGGGTCCTGCTCGGACCGCTCGCCAACGCCCTCGTCACGCTCGGCAACCGGGTGACCCCCGGTCGCATCCGCTTCGCCGGTGTCTCGAGCGAGGAGCAGCTGCTCAGCATGGTCGACGAGGCCACCGAGCTCGACGTGCTCGAAGAGGGCGACCGGGAGCTCATCCACTCGATCTTCGAGTTCAACGACACGGTGGCCCGTGAGGTGATGGTGCCGCGCACCGACATGGTGACGATCGACGCATCCGCACATCTCGCCCAGGCCATGGCGCTCTTCCTCAAGGCGGGGTACTCGCGCATCCCCGTGATCGACCGGGATGCCGACGACGTCATCGGCATCCTGTACCTGCGCGATCTCGCCCGTCTGGGATTCGAGCGGCCACTCGACGCCGAGGACCTCACCGTCGGCGAACTCGTGCGGCCCGCCGCGTTCGTCCCCGACTCCATGAAGGCGGACGCGCTCCTGCGGCAGATGCAGCTCCAGTCCAACCACCTCGCGATGGTCGTCGACGAGTACGGGGGCATCGCCGGGCTGGTCACGCTCGAGGACCTCATCGAGGAGCTCGTCGGCGACATCTCCGATGAGTACGACCGCGAGGCCGCGCAGGTCGAGGAGCTCGGCGGTGGGCGCTATCGCGTGAACGCGCGACTCCCGATCGACGAGCTCGGCGAGCTCTTCGGGCTGGACCTCGAGGATGAGGACGTCGACTCGGCCGGCGGTCTGCTCGCGAAGGAGCTCGGGCGCCTGCCGCAGTCGGGGGAACGGGTGACCGTCTCCGGGCTCGTGCTCCAGGCCGAGCGCACGGAAGGCCGACGCAAACGCATCTCCACGATCCTCGTCGAACGAGACCAGGCGCTCATCGACGCCCAGTCGGCATTCGAGGCGGGGGAGCCCGAAGGAAGGAACCACCGTGGCTGAGCCCGCACCCGAGTACCGAGCCGGATTCGTCTCGATCGTCGGCCGACCGAATGTGGGCAAGTCGACGCTCACCAACGCCCTCGTCGGCGAGAAGGTCGCCATCACGAGTTCGAAGCCGCAGACCACCCGGCGGGCGATCAGGGGGGTCGTGCACCGCCAGCACGGCCAGCTGATCCTCGTCGACACACCCGGCCTGCACCGGCCGCGCACCCTCCTCGGCGAACGGCTCAATTCCCTCGTGCAGTCGACGCTCGGCGACGTCGACGTCATCGCGTTCTGCGTCCCCGCGAACGAGGCGATCGGCCCGGGCGACCGGTTCATCAACGAGCAGCTGGAGCAGTACCCGCGGGCGAAGAAGGTGGCGATCGTCACCAAGACGGATGCCACGTCGAAGGCCAAGGTCGCCGAGCAGCTGCTGGCCGTGTCCGAGCTGCGCGACTGGGCATCGGTCATCCCGGTCTCCGCACCGCGCGGCGAGCAGCTCGACGTGCTCGTCACCGAACTGCTCGCGCTCATGCCCGCGTCAGAGCAGCCGCTCTATCCGGCCGAGACCACGACCGACGAGGACATCACCGAACGCATCGCCGAGTTCGTCAGAGAAGCCGCGCTCGAAGGCGTCTCCGACGAGCTGCCGCACTCGATCGCGGTGACCGTCGACGACCTCATCGAGCGTGAGGACAAGGACCTCCTCGAGATCTACGCCAACCTCATCGTCGAGCGCGACAGCCAGAAGGGCATCATCATCGGAAAGGGCGGTTCGCGCCTGCGTGAGGTCGGCGCCACCGCGCGCGTGCAGATCGAACAGCTCCTCGGCCGCAAGGTCTTCCTCGCGTTGCACGTCAAGGTCGCGAAGGACTGGCAGCGCGATCCGAAGCAGCTCGGCCGGCTCGGGTTCTGAGCCGGGGTCACCGACGGTCGGCCGGGGTGGAGCTCGAGCCGATCCTGATGGCGTCGACGCCGAACCGCTCTCGACCGCGGCCTGCAGACGCCGCCATCCGGCTCCCTGCAGGAAGGCTCGCTCGCGGCGTGCACGTCCATGGCCGTGTCATGAGGTCGGAACGAGGCTGGGGATCACGACGACCGCATCGTCGCCGTAGCGCTCGTCGATCGCCTCCTGCAGCGTGCCGTCGTCGAAGCGGACCTCGAGCACGAGCCGGCCGTTCACGATGGCGCTGCCGAGCACACCGGGAACGACGCGTTCGAGCTCCGCTCGCACGCGCTCCGCTCCCGCCTCGCTCAGGGTTCCCCGCGGACGCGACTCGTCCCACGGATCCGCCTCCGAAGAGTCGTTCGTCGGATCGTGGAGGGCGGCGGGCACGGGCTCGCGCGTCACCGTGAAGGTCTCGCCGTCCCAATCGCCCCACACGGCGTACGCCCCCCACATGATCCCGGACGCGGACTGCCACCCCTCCGTCACCGCGCTCCAGTCCCAGCCGAGGATGGCGGGTCCGTCGCACTGCGGCGGGTACGACTCCGCGATCGGGCCGAGGCAGAGGACCGGCCCGGCGTCGCCCTCGAGCACCGTCCCCGTCCCGTGCACCGCCTGGGGCAGCGTCGGCGCCGGCGGCGCCCACCCGTCGGAATCGGCGGGCGGACCGGCGCAGCCCACGATGACCATCGCGGCGGACGCCGCGATCACGGCTCCCACGGCTCCTCGCACCCCGCACCTCCTGACGCCATTCTCGGCGCTGACCGGAACGGCCGCGAGACAACGTTCCGGCCCGCTCACTCGTCTGCCGAGCTGCCGGCGTACGACTGGAGGATGATTCCGAGTGCGTGGCACGAGGGGCGGGATGGCGACCGCGTACGGTGGATCGGTGACCACGACGACGACCCTCAGCCGCGGCAGGCTCACGACCGATATCGTGCTCGCCGTCGCGTTCGCGCTCGTGAGCCTCCCGTTCGCGTTGCTCGGCGATGCGGCCGATCTCGTGGCGCTCGTCCTCTTCGGAGGTGCGCTCGCGGTCCGTCGCCTCACCCCGGGATGGTCGCTCGGCCTCGCCTGGGCTGCGGCCATGGTGCAGATGGCGGCGCTCCGCGACCTCCAGCTCTACGACGCCGCCGTGCTCGGCGTGCTCTACTCGAGCGCCGCCCACGGCGGGCGGGTCGTGAAGTGGCTCGGCCTCGTATCCGCCGGCGCCGGCGCCGTGATCGCGACGTTGTACCTCGTGGTGCTGAAGCCCCTCACCGGCGAGACGCCGCTGTATGCGAACCCACCGGATCCGATCGGGATGGCGACGTGGCTCGGCGCCTCCTTCGTCGCGTCGATCGCGGTGCTGGTGCTCGCATGGACGGCAGGGCTCCTCGTGCGGGCGGTGCGGGAGACGCGTGAGATCCGCCGCCGAGAGGAGATCGCGACGCGCGAGCGCGCCCTCGTCGAGTACCGCTACGCGGTCGAACAGGAGCGCAATCGCATCGCCCGCGACATGCACGACGTCGTCGCGCACTCGCTCGCCGTCGTCATCGCGCAGGCCGACGGAGCCCGCTTCGCGGCCCGCACCCGGCCCGAGGCATCCCT
>JAPSJU010000353.1 GCA_031178025.1 Agromyces sp.
GTGCTGACCCAGGGCCGGGCCGATGGGCGGGGCCGGGTTCGCGGCGCCGGCCTTGATCTGAAGCTTGATCAGACCGGTGACCTTCTTCTTCGGTGCCATGATTTCTCTCTTTCTGTTCGAACGCCCCAACCGGGGCACTCTCCCGCTCCTCCGGCGTTTCCGGGAGGCGGTGGTCGGTGTGCGGAATCAGCTGTCCGACGCAGCACAACCCTCCGATGATACCGGAGGGTCGCTGCGCGAGCGCTGTGAAGTGCCTAGAGCTTGGTGACCTGGTCGAAGCTGAGCTCGACCGGGGTCTCGCGCTCGAAGAGGGAGACGAGCACGGTGAGCTTGCCGCTCTCGGGCTTGATCTCGCTGATCGTGCCGGGCAGGCCGGCGAACGAGCCGTCCTTGATGGTGATGGTCTCGCCCACCTCGAAGTCGACCTCCGCGGGGATCGAACGCGTCGCCCCCGTGCCGGCGCCGGCCTTCGCTCCCTTGACGGGGGCGACCTCCTTGATCTCGACGAGGCTCTTCAGCATGCCGAAGGCCTCCTCGAAGCGGAGCGGGGTCGGGTTGTGCGCGTTGCCGACGAAGCCGGTGACGCCCGGAGTGTGCCGGATGACCGACCAGCTCTCCTCGTTGAGGTCCATGCGCACGAGGACGTAGCCGGGGATGCGCACGCGGGTGACCATCTTGCGCTGGCCGTTCTTGATCTCGACGACGTCTTCCATCGGAACTTCGACCTGGTAGATGTAGTCGGCCATGGCCATCGACTCGCGGCGCTGCTCGATGTTCGCCTTCACGCGGCGCTCGAAGCCGGCGTAGGAGTGGATGACGTACCACTTGCCCGGGAGGAAGCGGAGCTCGTTGCGGAACTCCTCGTAGGGGTCGAGCGCCTCGACCTCCTCCTCGACGACCGCGTCGAAGGCGGCCTCGGCCTCGTCGGGCGAGTCGATGTCGAGGGCGTCGTCGATGACGGCGTCGGCCTCGGGATCGCTCGCCTCGGCCATGGCATCGAGCACGGCGTCGAGATCGACGTCGTTGCCCTCGTCGTCGACGACGTGCAGCGCACGGTGCTCGGCCGGCTCGACCGACTCCTCATCGTGCCCGGCGGTGTCGCCCTCCTGCACCTCGTCGACCTCGGAGGACTGCTCAGCAGCCGTCGCCCAGTCGACGTCGTCGCGCTCGTACTTTGCCACTTCTCAATTCCTTCTCTTCGTCGCCTACGGCGTACCGGATCATCGGGGCGGAAGCCCGATCAGACTCCCGGCGTTCCGAAGACGTAGAGCACGAGCCAGCCGAACAGCTGGTCGAAGCCCCAGACGATCGTCATCATGATGACGACGAACACGAGCACCACGATCGTGAAGCTCACGAGCTCCTTGCGCGTCGGGGTGACGACCTTCTTCAATTCGGCGATGACCTGCCGGATGAACAGGGCGAACCTCGCGAACGGGTTCCGACGCGCTGCGCGGTCGCGCTTCGCGTTGGCGACGACGTCCTCGCTGGGTTCGTCGATGATCTTCCGTGCCACCTCGTACACCTTTCGTGGGCCGGCAATCACTGCCGGCTCGCAGGGCGGACAGGACTCGAACCTGCAACCTGCGGTTTTGGAGACCGCTGCTCTACCAATTGAGCCACCGCCCTACAGGGATCGGAAACCCCTGCACGCACGCGGCCCTCTCGGACCCCTGCCGACCCGGAATCCGGGCACGGAGAAGCTTGGTCGAGTCGCGCAACCTCAGCAAGTCTAGGCGACGACCGCGCCACGTCCAAACCACGGCCCCCCGCTCGCCCGGCCGCGGCGTCGCCGCCCGGCCCGGCATAGATTGGGCGCATGTCCACCGACCGTGCATCGCGCCGAGTGGCCGAACCGCGCAGCAGTGCCGAGGTCACCGGCGAGCACTCGCAGTTCCGCCTCGACCTCGAGCGGATCCGCTTCTCGCCCTACTTCTCGCGCCTGTCGGCGGTCACGCAGGTGATCGCCCAGCCCGGCGCCGGTCCGCTCATCCACAACCGCCTCACGCACTCGATCAAGGTGACGGCGGTGGCGCGGGCCATCGCCGTCAAGCTGGCGGATGCCTCGTCGCCGACCCGCTCGTTCGCGCTCGAGCACGGCTGCGACGCGGTCGTCGTGCAGGCCGCGGCGAGCGCACACGACCTCGGCCACCCGCCGTTCGGGCACCTGGGCGAGCGCGTGCTCGATCGGCTGTCGCGCGAGACGCTCGGGCTCGCCGACGGATTCGAGGGCAACGCGCAGTCCTACCGGATCCTCACCGCGCTCGACGTGAGCGAGGCGGCGCCGCGCGGTCTCAACCTCACCGCCGCCGTGCGCACCGCGGTCTCGAAGTACCCGTGGACCCGGTACATCGACACGGCCGCGCTCGGCGACGGGCCGCTGCCGCGCGGCCTCCGGCGCACCGCCG
>JAPSJU010000354.1 GCA_031178025.1 Agromyces sp.
CCCGACCCGCATGCACGCCGTCACCGACGAGACGGCGAAGATCGTCGACCTGGTGCTCGACTACTCGCGCCGGCGGATGCTCTCGACCGACACCCCGCTCGACAAGCCGATCTCGGAGTTCGAGCTCTCGCGGCTGGCGGGGCGCTCCATCGACGAGCGCGGCATCGGCGCACGGCGTGCGCTCTCCCTGTTCGAGCACGTGCTCGCGCCGGCCTGCATCACCACCGATCATCCCGGCTACCTCTCGTTCATCCCGACGGCGCCCACCAAGGCGGCGACGGCATTCGACCTCGTCGTCTCGGCGAGCGCCGTGTACGGCGGCTCCTGGCTCGAGGGCGCCGGTGCCGTGTTCGCCGAGAACGAGGTGCTCACCTGGCTCGCTCGGGAGTTCGGGCTCCCGGCGACCGCGGGCGGCGTGTTCGTGCAGGGCGGCACGCTCGGCAACCTCTCGGCACTGGTGGCCGCTCGGGAACACGCGCGCTTCGCGCAGCGCAGTGCCGGCACGGACGCCCCGGACCGCTGGCGGGTCGTCTGCAGCGCCGAGGCGCACTCCTCGATCGCGTCGGCCGCCCGCGTCATGGACGTCGAGGTCGTGCCGGTGGCTCCGAGCGACGACGGGATGCTTCGCGGCGACGCCGTGCGCGCCGCGCTCGAGGAGCACGGGGCATCCGTCTTCGCCGTCGTCGCCACCGCGGGCTCCACGAACTTCGGCATCGTGGACGACGTCGCATCGATCGCCGCCCTCAAGGCCGACTTCGACTTCTGGCTGCACGTCGACGGCGCCTACGGGCTCGCCGCCATGCTCTCGCCGCTCGCGCGCGACCGCTTCGCCGGCGTCGAGTCGGCCGACTCCCTCATCGTCGACCCCCACAAGTGGCTGTTCGCGCCGTTCGACGCGTGCGCCCTCATCTATCGCGACCCCGAGGCGGGTCGACGTGCCCACACGCAGCACGCCGAGTACCTCGACACCCTCACCGAGACGAGCGAGTGGAGCCCGTCCGATTACGCCGCCCACCTCACGCGGCGCGCACGGGGGCTTCCGCTGTGGTTCTCGCTCGCGACCTACGGCGGGGCGGCCTACCGCTCGGCGATCGGCGCCGCGATCCAGCTGGCGGCCGACATCGCCCTCGAGATCGCGTCGCGCCCCGAGCTGCGACTCGTGCGCGAGCCGCAGCTGTCGGTGGTCGTGTTCGAGCGCGAGGGGTGGTCCCGTGACGACTACGCGCAGTGGTCGTCACGACTCCTCGAGGAGCAGCGCGCCTTCGTCACGCCGAGCTCGCACGCCGGGCGACCCAACACGCGCTTCGCCATCGTCAACCCGATGACGACGTACGAGCAGCTCGTGGCGATCCTCGACACGATGAGGTAGGCGGATGCCGGGGCCGGGCGCCGGCGTCGCGGCATCCGCCCTCGGCCGTCGGCGGTCTCCGGCGCGGACTACTCGCCGATGCCCGCCCCCACCGCATCGGGAGTCCGGCCCGGCCGAGCCGGCGCGATGCCGAAGCGCCGCCTGACGATCGTCGCCGCGTCGTCGAAGCGCCGCTCCTCGAATGCCGTGATGAGCAGCGCGTAGTCGTCGACCACCACGTCCCAGTCGATGTCGAACGACCCGTACACGGCGGTGATGAAGTACGAGAGCGCGCCGGCGGCCTGCGACGTGAGTCGCTTGAGCGGTGCGTTCGTGCACAGTGAGACGAGCTCGACGTGGTACGCCTCGGATGCCGCCACGGTGCGCTCGAAATCCCGTGCGGACACGGCGGCGTGGATGTCCCGGAGGAGATCGACCAGGCGATCGAGGTCCGGGTCGGAGATGGTGGGCAAGGAGAGGGCCATGTGCCCGAGCACGAGCACGCCGATGGCCTGCAGGTGCTGCATCGCGTCTTCGCGACGGGGTCGGACGACGCGCGTGTACGCCTGCGGAGCAGTCTCGACCAGCCCCTCGAGGCTGAGCGCGTACAGCGCCTGGCGCACGGGCGTTCGGGAGACGCCGAGCCAGCGCTGCAGCTCGCCGTCGTCGAGGCGTTCGCCCGGCCGGAGGACTCCCCGGAGGATCGCGTCCTTGATCTCGGCGTAGGCACGGTCGCGAACCAGCGTTCGCGGCGGACGCTCAGGCGCCTCGGGAACCGGCACGTGCACCTCCAATGAGTACGGTCGGGGCGCAGTTCCACGGGCCAGCGACCGTCGGGCGCACCAGGATGTGAGGAAGTCTAGCGGCCGCCGGCGCGACGCTCCGGTGGATTGAAATGTCAGATTCGGATTTCACGTTGTGTAGGATTCCAGTGCCGCCGCGCCCCCACGCGTCGGCCCGCCGCGGTGCCTCTCGGCACGCGGCAGTTCCGCGGGTTCGGGTACCCGCGGGATTCACGAGGGGCCTGACAGTTTCGGGTACTGTCAGGCCCCTTC
>JAPSJU010000061.1 GCA_031178025.1 Agromyces sp.
GGTGCCGAGCACACGACCCTGAGCGCCCTGGCGAAGATCGAACAGGTGCTGCCGCCGGCGCTGCGTCGGCGGATCGGCGCCCTGACGACGCATGCGACGGTCGACGCAGGCCGGCGAGGCGCATCGGCCCGGCCGGTGCCCGAGGTCGACACGGAACTGCTCGGCGTGCTCGCGCTCGCGTGCCGCGACGCCGAGCGCCTGCGCTTCCAGTACACGGATGCCGCGGGCGGATCATCATCGCGGGTCGTCGAGCCGTACCGTCTCGTGCCCGTGGCCCGGCGATGGTACCTGCTCGCGTGGGATCGCCAGCGTGAGGACTGGCGTACGTTCCGCCTCGACCGCATCGCCGACGTCTTCGAGACGCGCCTCCGATTCGCGCCGCGACCGCTCTCGGACGAGGAGGCGCGGGAACGCGTCGAACTGGCGTTGCGCCATCGGGAGCGCACGATGACGGCCAGGGTCATCGTCGACATGCCGCAGGCCGACCTCGTGGAGCGCCTGGGCTGGTACGGGCGCGACGTCGTGCCCGACGGGCCGCACCGGTGCATCTGGCCCCTCGAGTCCGACGCGATCGAGAACCTCGTGATGGCGCTCATGTGGGTGCCGCTGGACGTCTCGTACCGCGTCGAGGGGCCGCCCGAGGTGGTCGCCTTCCTCGCGGCGCAGGCGCAGCGGTTCGCGGCGGCATCCGCGACGGCCTGACCGGCGGTGTCATCTTCGACCCGTCCCGGCCCTGGGCGGTACGCTGTGCCGTATGACACACTACCGGGCAGGTTCGCGATGAGCGGCGTGATGCAGATCCCGGCGCTCGTGAGCCTGCGCGAGCAGGTGGAGCGGTCGCTCTCCTCGCGGATCGTGACCGGCGAACTCGAGCCGGGCGTGGTGCTGACCGTCCCGACGCTCGCGCTGGAGTTCGGCGTCAGTGCGACGCCGGTACGCGAGGCGATGCTGAATCTCGCTCGTCGGGGGTTCCTCAGCCCGATGCGCAACCGGGGGTTCCGGGTCACCGACGTCTCGCTCGACGAGCTCCGGCACCTGGGCGAGGTGCGCGTGATGCTGGAGGCCCCGCCGATGCGCGCACTGGCCGGGAGCCTGCCGCGGGAGACCGTCGCCAGGTTGAACGACCTCGCCGACGAGATCACGAGGGCCGGCCGCGAGGGTCGGCTGCAGGACTACCTCGAGGCGGACACGGCATTCCACCTCACGCTGCTCGAGCGCACCGGGAACCCGCACCTCGTGTCGCTCGTGCGCGAGCTCCGCCAGCAGACGCGACTCACGGGGCTCGTGAAGCTCGCGGAATCGGAGGCGCTCACCGCCTCGACCCTCGAGCACGCCGAGCTCGTCGACCTCCTGGTCGCCGGCGACGGTGCGGGTGCCGAGGCCCTCATGCGACGCCACATCGGACACATCTCCGGCCTCTGGAGCGGACATGACGAGGAGTAGGGCGAGCGACGCTCCCGCCGCACGATCGCGCCGCGGTAACGGTTGTGTCACGGGCACTTGGCGCCCGGCCGTCGCGTGAGTAGTGTGTCACACACCGCCGATTCCGGCGAAGCAGTGTCGTTACGAGGGGAGTCCCCAATGTTCGGATCTCGACGCAGAACGCGCCTACTCCAGGTGGCCGTGGCTGCGGGCGTGCTCGCGCTCACCGCAGGGTGTTCAGGCGGCGTCGCGGGCGGCGGTTCCGAGGAGAGCGAAGACGGGCCGATCAAGCTCGGCATGCTCGCCCCGTTCTCGGGCAGCGAGTCGGCCTTCGGCGCGTACATGCAGAACGGCGCGCAACTGGCCGTCGACGAGATCAACGCCGACGGCGGCGTGCTCGGTCGCGACCTCGAACTCGTCGTCGAAGACGACGCCTGCGACGCGACCACTGCGGTGGCCGGTGCCAACAAGCTCGTCACGGAGGGGATCGTCGGCTCCGTCGGCGGGTACTGCTCGGGCGCCACGCTGCCCACGCTGCCCATCTTCGACGAGGCCGGCGTCCCGATGGTCATCCCCGCGGCGAACTCCAACGAGCTCGTCGACCAGGGCCTCCCCGGCGTCTTCCTCATCAACGGCACGGGCGACCAGCAGGCCGCCGCGGCCGTGCAGTACGCCGAGAAGATCGGCGCCACGAACGTCGCGGTCATCGACGACGCGACGAGCTACTCGGCCGACCTCGCACAGGCCTTCACGACCCAGGCGGAGGAGGCGGGGCTGAGCGTCGTCTTCGAGGCGACGGTCACGCCGGGTGAGAACGACTACTCGGCGGTCGCCACGCAGCTCGTGGGTGCGCAGCCGGCGCTCGTCTACTGGACCGGGTACTACCAGGAGGGCGGCCTCATCGTCCGCCAGGCGACCGATGCCGGCTACACCGGCGCATTCATGGTGGCCGACGGCTCCGTGGACGCGAAGTTCAGCGAGATCGCCGGCGCCGGGTACACCGAGAACGTCGTCGGCACGTTCACCCAGACGCCCGACATGATCGAGGGCGCCGATGAGTGGATCGCCGACTACGAGGAGCTCGCGGGCGACCCGCCCGGACCCTACTCCACGCAGGCCTACGACGCGGTGCGGGTGATGGCGCAGGCGATCGAGGACGCCGGCAGCACCGAGTTCGAGGAGGTCGTGGCGGCACTCGAGGGGCTCGAGGACTTCGACACCTTCGCCGGCCCGCTGACCTTCACCGAGAACCACACGCTCTCGGGCGGCGGCTTCGTCATCGTGGCGGTCGACCCGGCCACCAGCAACTTCGTCCTCGAGGACGACCTGCAGGGTTGATCGTGACGGGGGCGGGAGCCTCGGCTCCCGCCCCCGTCCTTCGTTGTGAGAGGACACCCCCGCGGTGATGCAACTCATCTGGAACGGGCTGATCGTCGGCTCGTTCTACGCCCTCGTCGCGCTCGGCTACAGCATGGTCTACGGGATCATCAAGCTGCTGAACTTCGCGCACGGCGACATCTACATGCTCGGCGCGTTCGTCGGGTTCTTCACGCTCTCGGCATTCGGCATCTCGAACGAGACCTCCATCCCGCTGCTGCTCGTCATCCTCCTCCTCTCGATGGTGACGACCGGACTGATCGGCGTGGGGATCGAGCGCGTCGCGTACCGGCCGCTGCGCCGGAGCCCGCGCCTCGCCGTGCTCATCACCGCCATCGGCGTCTCGTTCACGCTCGAGTACGGCGTGCGCCAGATCTTCGGCCCGAATCCGGAGGCCTTCCCGGTGCGCCTGGAGTCCAGGGGCGTCGACCTGCTCGGCATGCGCATCACCGCCTCGCAGATCGTGCTCGTCGTCATCGCCGCCGGACTCATGCTCGTGCTCGCCCACATCGTCGAGCGCACCCGGGAGGGCCGCGCCATGCGGGCGATCGCCCTCGATCCGCAGGCCGCGCAGCTCATGGGCGTCAACGTCAACCGCGTCATCAGCACCGTGTTCTTCATCGGCTCCTCCCTCGCGGGCGCCGCCGGCGTCATGGCCGGGGCGTACTACGGCTCGATCGACTTCCTCATGGGGTTCGTCATCGGGTTGAAGGCGTTCACCGCCGCCGTGATCGGCGGCATCGGCAACCTCTACGGGGCCATGCTCGGCGGCGTGCTGCTGGGGATGCTCGAGTCGTTCGGATCCGCCTGGTTCGGCGGCGAGTGGCGGGACGTCTTCGCGTTCGCGTTCCTCATCCTGTTCCTGACCTTCAAGCCGACCGGCCTGCTCGGCGCCCGCGTCGTGGAGAGGATGTGACATGGCCCGCCGCCTCGACCTCGCGCTGAAGCACGCACCGCTGCGCGCGCCCGCGCCCCTCTTCGAACGCCCGCGCGCCGCTCGCGGCGTGCTCGACTCCCAGACGGGCTTCATGCGCGCCCTCGGCGTCGTCGCGGTGCTCTTCCTCGCGGTGCTGCCCTTCATCGACGCGTCGCGCTACACGATGTCCATCGCGATCAGCGCGCTCATCTACGTCATGCTCTGCATGGGCCTCAACGTCGTCGTCGGCTATGCGGGGCTGCTCGACCTCGGGTACATCGCGTTCTTCGCCGTCGGCGCCTACGTGTCGGGCATCTTCACCACGGTGCTGGGCTGGCCGATGTGGGCGGCCCTGCCGGCGACGGTCTTCGCCTGCATCCTCGCCGGCATCATCATCGGCGCGCCGACCCTCCGGCTCCGCAGCGACTACCTCGCCATCGTGACCCTCGGATTCGGCGAGATCATCCGCATCACGGCGAACAACCTCACGATCACGGGCGGGCCGTCGGGAATCCACGGGATCCCCTCGTGGGACTTCTTCGGCTGGAGCTTCGAGGACGGCGTCACCGTGCTCGGCCTCGAGTTCCCGGAGCGCGTGGTGTTCTACTACTTCGTCGCCGCCGTGGTGGTGGTCGTCGGCGTGATCGGCGCCGGCCGGCTCGCACGGGGCAAGCTCGGTCGCGCATGGAAGGCGGTGCGCGACGACGAGGACGCGGCCGAGGCGATGGGGATCAACACCTACGCCGCGAAGATCTCCGCGTACATCATCGGCGCCGTCTGGGCCGGCCTCGCGGGACAGCTCATGGCGACCCACCTGTCGGCGATCAGCCCGAACAGCTTCCAGTTCCTCTACTCCGCCCTCATCCTCATGGCCGTCGTGCTCGGCGGCATGGGCTCGACGCCCGGAGTCATCATCGGAGCGCTCTTCGTGTCGCTGGCACCCGAGCTGCTGCGCGACTTCGCCGAATGGCGGTTCCTCATCTTCGGCGTGCTGCTCGTCGTCGTGATGCTCTTCCGCCCGGCGGGACTGTGGCCCGCGACCGCGATCCTGCCGTGGCTGAAGCGCGACCGGCCCCAACCGCCGCCCTTCACCTCGGCCACGGCGGCGGTGCCGCCGAGCGTGCTCGAGTCGCCGAGCGGCGCACCGGATGCCGACGTGCGTGAAGGAGGCCGCGGATGAGCGCGCTGCTCGAGGTCAAGGACCTGCGGCTGCAGTTCGGCGGCGTGAAGGCGGTCGACGGGCTGAGCTTCGAGGTTCGCGAGGGAGAGATCCTCGCGGTGATCGGGCCGAACGGTGCGGGCAAGACGAGCGCCTTCAACTGCATCTCGGCCTTCTACCTGCCGACGTCGGGCTCGGTCGTCTTCGACGGCAAGCACATCGTCCGCGAGGCGCCGCGCATCTGGCATCGACTGCGCCTCGTGCAGCTGCTGCAGAGCTTCGGCTTCTACCGGGTGCTGCCCTCGCGCGTGACGAAGTGGGGCATGGCGCGCACCTTCCAGAACCTCCGGCTGTTCCGGGAACTGTCGGTGCTCGACAACGTCAAGACCGCCATGCACGCGAACCTTCGCGAGGGCTTCTGGTCGACCCTCCTGCACACCCCGGGATACCGGCGGGCCGAGGAGGCGTGCGCCCGCGAGGCGCGCGGATGGCTCGACTTCGTGGGGTTCGAGGGCGATGAGCACCTCTACGTGACCCACCTTCCCTACGGCGAGCAGCGTCGCGTCGAGATCGCCAGGGCACTCGCCACGAGCCCCAAGCTGCTCCTGCTCGACGAACCGGCCGCCGGGCTGAACTACAACGAGAAGCAGTCGTTGATCGAGCTGATCCGCAGGATCCGCGCCCTCGGGGTTGCCGTCGTGCTCATCGAGCACGACATGGGACTCGTGATGCAGCTCGCCGAGCGCATCGTGGTGCTGAACTACGGCAAGGAGATCGCCGACGGCACGCCGCAGCAGATCACGAACGACCCCGTCGTGATCGAGGCCTACCTCGGCGTCGACGACGAGGACGAGGCGGTCGACGACACCCGGCTGCGCACGGGCGCGTCCGACGCCGAGCCGAACGATGAGAGCGAGAGCCGGTCATGAGCGCCCTCGAGGTCAGAGACGCGGATGTCTACTACGGCCGCGTGCACGCCCTGCGCCGCCTGAGCTTCGACGTCGGCGAGGGCGAGATCGTCTGCCTGCTCGGCAACAACGGCGCCGGCAAGTCCACCACGATGAACATGCTCTCGGGCCTCGTGCGGCCTCGCTCCGGCTCGGCGACGTGGAACGGGATGGACCTCACCACCGCGAAGCCGTGGAACATCGTCGCGGACGGGCTCATCCACGTGCCCGAGGGACGCCGCATCTTCTCCACCATGACCGTGCACGAGAACCTCCTGCTCGGCGGGTACACGGTGCGTGACAAGCGCGTCGTCGGGGAGCGGCTCGACCGGGTCTACGAGACCATGCCCCGGTTGGCCGAGCGCCGCCGCCAGCAGGGCGGAACCCTGTCGGGCGGCGAGCAGCAGATGGTCGCCATCGGGCGGGCGATCGTCGGCGGCCCGCGGCTGCTGCTGCTCGACGAGCCCTCCATGGGACTCGCCCCGCTCGTGGTCAAGCAGGTGATGGAGATCATCGCCGCGGTGAACGCGCAGGGCACCACCGTGCTGCTCGTCGAGCAGAACGCCCGTGCCGCCCTGAAGATCGCCCACCGTGCCTACGTCGTCGAAACCGGAGCGGTCACCCTCTCGGGTACCGCGGCGGAGCTCGCGCGCGACCCCCGGGTCGTCGAGGCCTACCTCGGCGCGTAGTCCGCCATTCCACCGCGTGCACGGCACGACCGCTCGACTCGAAGGGAGACACATGCGCACCGTCGTCATCGGCGCCGGCGCCGTCGGCGCCGCCTGTGCTCTCGCGCTGACCGAGGCGGGAGCCGAGGTCATCGTGCTGGACCGGGCGGGCGTGGCGGCGGAGACCTCGAGTCGCTGCGAGGGCAACATCCTCGTCTCCGACAAGGGACCCGGGCCGGAGGCGGATCTCGCGATCCTCGCGAACCGCACGTGGCGTGAGCTCGCGAAGCGACTCGACGACGAGCCGGCGCCCGGCCGGCCCGCGACCGAGTTCGAGGCGAAGGGCGGTGTGGTGGTCGCCTTCGGCGCGGGGGCCGGGGCGCTCGAGGAGTTCGCAGCGACCCAGCGAGCCATCGGCATCCGTGCCGTGCCGGTGTCGGCCGCCGAACTGCGCGAGCTGGAGCCGCACCTGAGCGACGCCGTCGACGCCGGCGTGCACTACCCCGACGATGCGCAGGTCCAGCCGAGCCTCGCGACGCAGGCGATGCTGGCGCACGCCCTCCGACTCGGCGCCGAGTTCCGCATCGCGGAGGTCATCGGCGCGCGCCACGCCCACGGCCGGATCACCGGCGTCGACACCTCCGACGGCGTGGTGGAGGCGGACGCCGTGGTCAACTGCGCCGGCCCCTGGGCAGGGGCCGTGGCGGAACTGCTCGGCGGACGACTCGACATCCGGCCGCGACGCGGCGTGATCCTCGTGACGACACCGATGCGCCAGCGCGTCTTCCACAAGGTCTACGACGCCGACTACGTCGGTGCGGTCGGGTCGGCGGATGCGGCGCTGCAGACGTCGACCGTCGTGGAGTCCACCCCCGCCGGCACGGTGCTCATCGGCTCGAGCCGGGAGCGGGTCGGCTTCTCGGCCGAGGACATGCTGCCGCCGCTCGCCGAGATCGCCGCGAAGGCCACGAGGCTCTTCCCGTTCCTCGCCGACACGATGCTCCTGCGCAGCTACTTCGGATTCCGGCCATACACGCCCGACCACCTGCCGGCCATCGGCGAGGACGGCGACGTCGCCGGCCTCTTCCATGCCGCCGGGCACGAAGGCGCGGGGATCGGCCTCGCCCCGACCACGGGCGAGCTCATCGCGCACGCCGTGCTCGGCTCGCCTGCGCCGCTGGACCCCACGCCGTTCCTGCCGACCCGCGCCGGCCTGAGGAGCGCCGCATGAGCGTACGGATCCGGTTCGACGGCGAGGAGATCGCGGGTCGCGACGGCCAGACGATCGCGGGCGTGCTGCTCGGCGCGGGACGGCGCAGCTGGCGGCTCGCCGGGGGTGCGGAGCGAGGCGTCTTCTGCGGGATCGGCGTCTGCCAGGACTGCGTCGTCACCGTCAACGGCATCGAGAACGTGCGTGCGTGCCAGCGCACGGCGCTCGAGGGCGATGTCGTCGAACGGGAGGCGCGATGACGCGCCGCGTGGCCATCCTCGGCGCCGGGCCCGCCGGGCTCGCGGCCGCCGAGGCGGCGCTGTCCGCCGGTGCGGACGTGGTCGTGCTCGACGAGGGCGAGCGCATCGGCGGCCAGTACTGGCGTCATCACGAGCAGCTCACCGACCGGCGGATGCAGCACCAGCACGCCCGCTTCGCGCGACTGGGCCGCGTCGCTGAAGCGGCGACCGTGCACCGCGAGGCGAGCGTCTGGCGCGTCGACACGGCGCACGGGATCCGCGTGCACGCGCTCGTCGGTCCGGCGGATGGGAGCGACCGCGAGGCGCTCACCATCGACGCGGACGCACTGGTCATCGCCACGGGCGCGCACGACCGGGCGCTGCCCGTTCCCGGATGGACCCTGCCCGGCGTCATCACGGCGGGAGCCGCCCAGGCGCTCGCCAAGCGCGACGGCGCGATCGTCGGCGAGCGCACCGTCGTGGCCGGGTCCGGGCCGTTCCTGCTGCCCGTCGCCGACAGCATCGCCCTCGCCGGCGGCTCCGTCGCGGAGGTCGTCGAGGCGGCGGGCGTCGCCGCGATCGCCCGGGGATGGGGCCGCGCGCCCTGGCAGCTCGCCGGAGTGGCCGGCAAGGCCGGCGAGCTCGCCCAGTACGCCGGCGGACTGCTGCGCCGCCGTACGCCGTTCCGGTTCGGCCAGGCCGTCACCCGCATCCACGGCCAGGGCCATGTCGAGGCGGTCACCGTGCAGCACGTCGACGCCCAGTGGCGGCCCGTCGCCGGCACCGAGCGCACGGTGACGTGCGACTCCGTCGCACTCGGCCACGGATTCACCCCGAGGCTCGAAGCGGCGATCCAGGCCGGCTGCGATCTCAGCCCCGAGCGATTCGTCGTGGTCGACGACCGCCAGGCGACGAGCGTGGCATCCGTCTTCGCGGCCGGCGAGGTCACCGGCATCGGCGGCGCCGACACCGCCCTCGCCGAGGGCGCCGTGGCCGGATTCGCCGCGGCCGGCGGCAGCCTCGACGACCGCCGCATCAGCGGCGCCGTTCGCGCCCGGAAGCGCATGCACGCCTTCGCGACGCGGCTCGCCACGCATGCGATCGGGCCCGGCTGGACGGGCTGGCTCGACGAGGACACGATCATCTGCCGCTGCGAGTCCGTCACCCGCGCCCGGCTGTCCGAGTACGCCGCGGCGTCGTCCCGCGCGATGCGCCTCGCCACTCGCGCCGGTCTCGGCGCCTGCCAGGGGCGCACCTGCGGCCGGACCGTCGAGACCCTCATCGCCGCCGACGTCGACTTCGATCGTCGCCCCGTGCTCTCCTCGATCCGCATCGGGGAGCTGGCCCGACTTCACCACGCCGAACACAAGGAGCAGGAATGACCGAGCAGACCATGGACCTGGGCGGCGTCGTCGTCGCCACGGCACTCGCCTTCAAGGAGGACCCGTCGGCCCCCGCCGGGCTCGCCGTCGACTACGACAGGTTCGCCGAGCACGTCGACTTCCTCATGAGCAACGGATGCCGCGGCGTCGGCCCCAACGGCTCGCTCGGGGAGTACTCGTCGCTCTCCGATGAGGAGCGGCGCCGGGTCATCCAGGTCGCCGTCGAGGCGGTCGACGGTCGCGGCATCGTCGTGGCCGGAGCGCACGGCGTCGGCAGCCACCAGGCGCGGCACTGGGCCGAGCTCGCGCGCGAGGACGGCGCCGACGGCGTGCTGCTGCTGCCGCCGACGATCTACCGTGCGAACGAACGTGAGATCATCGAGCACTACGAGGAAGTGGCGAAGGTGGGCCTGCCGATCATGGCCTACAACAACCCCTTCGACACGAAGGTCGACCTCGTGCCCTCACTCGTGGCGAAGATCGCCGAGATCCCGGAGGTGGTCGCGATCAAGGAGTTCTCGGGCGACGTGCGCCGGGTCTACGAGATCAAGGAGCTGTGCGACATCGACATCATCGCCGGTGCCGACGACGTGCTCTTCGAGCTCATGGTCAACGGCGCGGTCGGATGGTTCGCCGGCTACCCGAACGCCTTCCCGCGGGAGGCCGTCGAGCTCTACAACCTCCTCGCGGAGGGCAAGTGGCTCGAAGCCCGCACGCTCTACGAGCAGCTCGTGGCGGTCTTCCGCTGGGATTCCCGCACCGAGTTCGTGCAGGCGATCAAGCTCTCGATGGACATCTGCGGCAACTCCTACGGCGGCCCGACGCGCCCGCCGCGCGGGCCCCTGAGCGACGAGCACGCCGCACAGGTGCGAGCGGACACGGAGCGCGCGCTCGCCGCACTGGCGGCTCGCTGATGCGTGCGCGCCGGGTCATCTCCGCCGTCGACTCCCACACGGAGGGGATGCCGACTCGGGTCGTCACGGGCGGCGTCGGACAGATCCCCGGCGCGACCATGAACGACAAGCGGCT
>JAPSJU010000355.1 GCA_031178025.1 Agromyces sp.
TCGGCACCGCTCTCGGCGCTGATCCGGCGCACGGATGCCGCGACGACGTCGAGTGCCTCATCCCAGCTCGCCGGCGCGAGCGACCCGTCGGCGCCCCGCACGAGCGGGGTCCCGAGACGGGTGGGCGTGCGGAGCAGTTCTGCCGAGGTCCAGCCCTTCTTGCACAGGCCGCCGCGGTTCGTCGGGAACTCGCGGCCGGCGACCGTCACCGGCGGGGTGGCGGCATCCGCGGCATCCGTCGGCGTCAGGGTCATCGCGCATTGCAGCGCGCAGTACGGGCAGTGGGTGTCGGTGGAACGGCTCATTCGATCCCGATTCAGATCTTGTGCCCGCGCAGGTGCCGCGAGCGCACGTACACCACGTACGTGAGGACGAGCAGGATGCCGTACGCCGCGACGAACCCGAGGAACGCCCCGGCGTAGCCGCCGGTCGCCTGGAACGACAGGTTCAGTGCCTGGGGAATGAGGAAGCCGCCGTACGCGCCGATCGCCGAGATGAGGCCGAGCGCCGCCGCGGCCTTGCGCTGCGTCGAGATGTCGCCCGTGCCCCCGCCGCGGATCGAGAAGACCACGGGCACCATCCGGTACGTCGAGCCGTTGCCGATGCCGGCGGAGGCGAACAGGAGGAGGAAGAGCCCGAGGAAGGTCCAGAAGCTCGCGACGCTCAGGGTCAGCACCACGGCGAGGGTGATCGTGCCCATCGCCCCGAACGCGAGCATCGTGATGCGGGCGCCCCCGAAGCGGTCGGAGAGACGTCCGCCGTACGGGCGTGCGAGGGAGCCGACGAGCGCGCCCAGGAAGGCGAGCGAGACCGAGGCGCCGCCGACCCCGATCGCGGAGAACTCGGGGAACTGGTCGGCGATGAGCTTCGGGAAGACGCTCGCGAAGCCGATGAAGGAGCCGAACGTGCCGATGTACAACAGCGAGAGGAGCCAGAGGTGCGGCTCCTTGAGTGCCGCGGCGGAGCCGGCGAGGTCGGCCTTCGCGCTCGAGAGGTTGTCCATCCAGCGGTATGCGCCGAACATCGCGAGCAGGATGAACGGCACCCAGATCCATCCGGCGAGGGGGAGGTTGAGGCTCGCACCGGCGGCGACGGTGATGACGATGGGTACGACGAACTGGGCGACGGATGCGCCGAGGTTGCCGCCGGCCGCGTTCAGCCCGAGCGCCCAGCCCTTCTCCCGCTGCGGGTAGAAGTAGGTGATGTTCGACATGGAGCTCGCGAAGTTGCCGCCGCCGAATCCGGCGAGCGCGGCGATGACGAGGAGCACTCCGAACGGGGTTCCCGGATCGGACACGCAGATGCCGAGGAGGATCGCGGGTGCGAGGAGGAGCCCGGCGGAGATGATCGTCCAGTTGCGGCCGCCGAAGACGGGCACGAGGAACGAGTACGGGATGCGGAGGGTGGCGCCGACGAGGCTCGGAATGGAGATGAGCCAGAACACCTCGCTCGTGCTGAGCTCGAAGCCGGCCGCCGGGAGCGTGACGGCGACGATGCTCCAGAGCTGCCAGACGACGAACCCGAGGAACTCGGCGAAGATCGACCACCGCAGGTTGCGGCGTGCGATGGTGCGGCCCTCGCTGTGCCACTGCGTCTCATCCTCCGGGTTCCAGCCGTCGATCCATCGACCCGGGCGGAACGACAGCGGCGACGTGCCGCTGTCGACGGGCGGGGAAGCGACGGGCGGGGGAGCGGCGCTCACGGTTTCGGTCATCGGTGCCTCCGGTGGTGTCGGTCACGGGTGGAGCTCGTGCCACCGACGCTAGGCACGTCGTGTTTCCGCGGGTGGGTGCCGCCGTAAACCCTGCGTCTCCAGCTGCTCACGCGCCCTGTGCGCCGGTGTGAGGTGATGGACATGACCGTCACACGTCGATGCGGTAGCCGCGCTTGACGACCGTGGCGATGAGTCCCGGCACCCCGAGCGTCTGCCGCAGGCGTGAGAGGGCGACCTCGAGCGCGTGCTCGTCGTTCGTCCCCGGCAACCCGGACGCGAGCCGCTCGCGGGGGACGACCGAGCCGCGAGCCTGGACGAGCGAGCGCAGGATCGTGAGGGCGACGGGCGCGAGCGCGACCCGCCGTTCGGCGACCTCGACCACCGAACCGCGCAACGCGAGCGGTCCGTGGCGGGTGTCGAGGCGGATGACGCGGTGCGATTCCAGGTGCTCGCAGACGAGGCGGATGAGCGCGCCCATGCGATAGCGGTCGGGCTGGACGGGGGTGACGCCCGCGGCGACCAGCGGAGCCGCCGTGACCGGTCCGACGGCCGCGGCGACGACGGGACCGCGCATCGCGTCGACGAGGTCCTCGTAGCGTCCGCGCACCTCGGCGGCGGCGAAGAGCGCATGCACGGCGGGAGCGCTCGTGAACGTGATACAGTCGAGCGCCCCCGAGCACGCG
>JAPSJU010000356.1 GCA_031178025.1 Agromyces sp.
GTGCGCACCATGCTCAAGGAGGAGGAGCTGTGAGCACCGTGACGCCCGCGCCCACGACGACGCCCGAGGCATCCGGTGCCGTCGACGTCCGGCGCGCGGCATCCCTTCGCGGCCGCCGTTCCCCGCGCAGGACCCGCGCCGCGGCGACCAAGGCGGTGCTCGTCGCGCTGCTGCTCGGATTCACCCTCTTCCCGGCGTTCTGGATGCTCTCGAGCGCGTTCGACGCGCAGGCCGGCGCCGGCGGGCAGACCCTCCTGCCGCGCGAGTTCTCGCTCGAGAACTTCGCCTACGTGCTCACCGAGGGCGGCTTCGACGTGTTCCTGCGCAACTCGGCGATCGTGGCGGTCGTCACGGTGCTCGCGAGCGCCGTGCTCGCGCTGCTCGCCTCGGTCGCCGTCGCCCGATTCCGGTTCCGATTCCGCACCGCCATGCTGCTCATGATCCTGATCGTGCAGATGGTGCCGCTCGAGGCGCTCGTCATCCCGCTCTTCGTGCAGGTGCGCGACCTCCAGTTGCTGAACACGCTGCTCGGCCTCATGGTCGTCTACGTCGCCCTGTCGTTGCCGTTCGGCATCTGGATGCTGCGCGGCTTCGTCGCCGCCGTGCCCGTCGAGCTCGAGGAGGCGGCGTACATCGACGGCGCGAGCTGGGGCCGGATGTTCCGCTCGGTGCTGCTGCCGCTCGTCATGCCGGGGCTCGTCGCGACGTCGGTGTTCTCGTTCATCACCGCGTGGAACGAGTTCATCTTCGCGATGACCCTGCTCGGCGGGGCATCCGAGAACTACACCGTCGCGATCGGGCTCAAGCAGTTCTTCGGCGAGCACTCGAACGAGTGGGGCTACATCATGGCCGCGTCGACGATCATCACCATCCCCGTCATGATCTTCTTCGTCATCGTGCAGCGCCGTCTCGCCGCCGGGCTCGTCGCCGGGGCGGTCAAGGGGTGAGCGCGTGATGGCCACGAACGACCCCGCACTGCACGCGCTCGTGGGCGGCGTGCTCTGGCCCGGGTACCTCGGACGCCGCCTGCCGGACTGGTTGCGGCGCGAGTTCGACCGGGGTCTCGCCGGCGCCGTGCTGTTCTCGCACAACCTCGCCGACGGAGGCGACCCCTTCGCAGCGCTGCGGCCCGGCCTGCTCATCGGCATCGACGAGGAGGGCGGCAACGTGACCCGCCTCGAGGCGGCGACGGGATCGACCCTGCCCGGCGCCGCCCAGCTCGGGTTCGTCGATGACCCGGATGCCACGGCCGCCGTCGGCCGCATCCTCGCCGAGCGCTCGCTCGCGGTCGGCGCGAACGTGGTGCTCGCGCCCGTCGCCGACGTGAACACCGACCCGCGCAA
The DNA here is from genome assembly GCA_031178025.1 of Agromyces sp. Classification (GTDB taxonomy): domain Bacteria; phylum Actinomycetota; class Actinomycetes; order Actinomycetales; family Microbacteriaceae; genus Agromyces. The sequence continues at coordinate 1,344 of JAPSJU010000356.1, forward strand.
CCCCGTGATCGGCGTGCGCGCGTTCGGCTCCGAGCCGGGGCTCGTGGCCCGGCACGTCGCGGCGGCCGTGCGCGGCATCCAGTCGGCGGGCGCCGCCGCATGCGTGAAGCACTTCCCGGGGCACGGCGACACCCACCTCGACTCGCACCACGCGCTGCCGACGCTCGCGATCGACGCCGCCGAGATCGAGCGGATGCACCTGCCGCCGTTCGCGGCCGCGATCGACGCGGGGGTCGCGGCTGTCATGACGGGCCACCTCGTCGTGCCCGAGTGGGGCGACGCGCCCGCGACGCTCAACCGCACGGCGCTCAGCCGGTTGCGCGCGATGGGCTTCGAGGGCGTCATCGTCACCGACGCGCTCGACATGGCCGCCGTCCGGGCGACCGTCGGTGCGGGGCCCGGTGCGGTGCAGGCGCTGCTCGCCGGCGCCGACCTGCTGTGCATCGGCAATCCCCGCAACCCGGGAGCTGCCGCAGCGCCCGACCAGGACGTTCGCGACTTCCGCGAGGTGCAGGCGGCGATCCTCGATGCGCTCGACGACGGCACGCTGCCCGTCGCCGTGCTCGAAGCAGCCGCCGAGCGGGTTCGCCTGCTCGGCGAGACCCTCGCCGGAAGGGGACGCACCGGCGAGTCACACGGTGCCGACCAGGGGGTCATCGGCACCGTGGGCGATGGGGGGCGGATGCCGCGGGGGGCGGCATCCGTCGCCCGCGACGCGCTCTCGGTCGACGGGCCGGTTCCGGCGATGCCCGGACCCCGCACCGTGCTCGACGTGCGCGACCGTCCGACGATGGCCGTCGACGGCACGGCCGACCACGTCGCCGACGCGCTCGCCGCCGGAGGTCGCATCGTGCGGCTCGATGTCGCCGACGCGTCGGTCGGCGCAGCGGTGCGCCCCGCGGTCGCTCGTGAGGCGGAGGTCGCCGGCCCGTTCATCGTGCTCGTCGACGCGGTGGGGGCGCACAGCGCGCAGCGCGACGTCATCGAGCAGCTCGGCGCCATCCGCCCCGACGCCGTGGTGGTGAACGTCGGGATGCCGGGCGGCAGGCTC
>JAPSJU010000357.1 GCA_031178025.1 Agromyces sp.
GTCACGACGTCGCGCCCGGTGTCGGCTGCGAGGGCGGCCTCGAGCTCGCTGCGGATGCGCACGACCTCGTCGGCGTGCAGGATGAGGTCGGGAACCGAGCCGCGTCCCTGCGACGAGGGCTGGTGCAGCGTGACCGTGCCGTGCGGGAGGATGGCCCGCTGTCCCTTCGCGCCGCCGGCGAGCAGCACCGCCGCGGGTCCCGTGGCGCGGCCGACGCAGGTGGTGGCGACATCCGGCCGGATGTGCCGCATGGTGTCGTACACGGCCAGCGCCGCACCCGGCGAGCCGCCGGGCGAATTGATGTAGAGGCTGATCGGCGTCTCGCTCGACTCCGAGGCGAGGTGCAGGAACTGGGCGATGAGCACGTTCGCGACGCCATCGTCGATCTCCGTGCCGAGGTAGACGATGCGCTCCGAGAGCAGCCGGCTGTACACGTCGAGGGAGCGCTCGGTGTTGCCGCGCTTCTCGACCACGTAGGGGATCGCGTAACCGGTCATGCCGACACCTGCAATCCGGTCTGCGGGCGGGCGGCCTGGGGGAGCAGTTCGTCGGCGCCCGCGACGATGCGGTCGATGAAGCCGTAGTCGATCGCCTGCCGGGCGGTGTACCAGCGGTCGCGGAGCGAGTCCTCCGCGATCCGCTCGAGCGATTGGCCGGTGAGGTCGGCCGTGATGCCGAGCACGGTGTCGCGCGTGTGGCGCAGGTCGTCGGCCTGCAGTTCGATGTCGACGGCGGTTCCGCCGATGCCCGCCGACCCCTGGTGCATGAGGATGCGCGCGTGCGGGAGGGCGAGTCGCTTGCCCGGCGTCCCGGCCGTGAGCAGGAACTGACCGGCGCTCGCTGCCATGCCGATCGCGATGGTGACGACGTCGTTCGGGATGGCGCGCATGGTGTCCATGATCGCGAGCATCGCCGGCACCGACCCGCCGGGCGAGTTGATCCAGAAGCGGATGTCGCGGCGCGGGTCGTCGGCCGCGAGGGTCACGAGCTGGGCGATCAGGCGGTTGCCGCCCGCCTGGTCGAGTTCCTCGCCGAGCACGATGATGCGCTCGTGGTGGAGTCGACGGATGAGTTCGGCGTCGATGGGCTGCAGTGGTGCGGATTCATGGTCGCTCATGATCTCAGCCTGCGCCGTGCACGACCCGAGCGGGGCGGATGCCGCTGCGGGCAGCACTGCCCAGGGCAGATGCGGTCAGCCGGCCCGCGCGACGGCCGGGCCCTCGCTGAACTGGCACGACGTGGCCGTGAGCCGCTGCTCGGGATCGAGGCGGGCGAGCACGGCGCCCGCGATGTCGTAGAGCTGTTCCAGCTGGGCCGGCGTGAGTGCGTCGAGCACGCTCGCGCGCACCGTCTCCACGTGGCCCGGCGCGGCATCCGCCAGCAGCTCGAGCCCGGCATCGGTGATCGTCGCGTTCGTCGCCCGACGGTCCTCCGGGCAGGGGAAGCGACGGATGAGGCCGCGCGCCTCGAGTCGGCGGGCGACGTGCGAGAGGCGTGGGAGGGTCGCGTTCGTGCGGGAGGCGAGCTCGGTCATCCGCATGGTGCGCGAGGGGGCGTCCGCGAGGGACATGAGCGCGACGTACTCGAAGTGCGTGAGCCCGGCGTCGCGCAGCAGCTGCGCGTCGAGCGCACCGGGCAGGAGCTCGGCGAGTGCGATGAGCCGCACCCAGGCGGCTGATTCCTCGGTGCTCAGCCATGCGGTGTCGGTGGTCATGTCCTCATCGTACCGCAATGGTTGACGCAACAACTGAATTCGGTTACGATCTTAGTTGTACCGACAACCAAACGTCGCCGACTCTCGGCGCAGGGAGGATCACATGACCACCGTCAGCATCATCGGAACCGGCAACATGGGCACCGCGATCGGCAGCCTCGCCGCCGCCGCCGGCATCCCCGTCGACTACGTGGGCCGCGACGCCGGCACGCCGATCACGGGCGACATCGTCGTGCTCGCCGTACCGCATCCCGCGCTCGCCGACATCGTCGCGACGCGTGGCTCCGAGCTCGCGGGAAGAATCGTCGTGGACATCACCAACCCGCTGGACTTCGAGACCTTCGACGGCCTCGTCGTTCCCGCAGACAGCTCGAGCGCGGCGGAACTGGCGAAGCAGCTCCCCGAGTCGCGCGTGCTCAAGGCGTTCAACACCAACTTCGCCGCGACGCTCTCGGCCAGGACCGTCGGGGGACTGCCCACCACCGTGCTCATCGCCGGCGACGACGAGCGCGCCAAGCGCGCTCTCGCCGAGATCGTGACGGCGGCGGGACTCGCCGCGACCGATGCCGGCAACCTCGCTCGCGCCCGTGAGCTCGAGGCCCTGGGCTTCCTGCAGCTCACCCTCGCCGTGGGCGAGAAGATCGGCTGGGACGCCGGCTTCACCGTCGCCGCCTGACC
>JAPSJU010000062.1:0-7771 GCA_031178025.1 Agromyces sp.
CGTCGACGCGTGTTCCGCCGGCCCCGGCGCTCGTGGCACGCTGTCGCTCGACGAGCAGGTCGCGGATCTCGGTGAGCACGGTGAGCTCGGTCTGCGGGTCCTCGGCCTTCGGCTCGCCGGCTCGGCGGCGGGCTTCCGCCCGCTCCTTCAGCAGGTTCATCGGCATCACGAACACGAAGTAGACGACCGCCGCGACGATGACGAACGTGATCACGGCGCCGATGACCGCCCCGAACCGCACGTCCGCGGCGGCGCCGTCGAGGGTCGGGAGCTCGAGCACGAGCGCGTCGTCGAGGCTCTCGGACCGGAAGAGCGCACCGATGAGCGGATTGAAGATGTTGTCCACGATCGAGTTCACGACCGCGGTGAACGCCGCGCCGATGACGACGGCCACGGCCAGATCGATGACGTTGCCCCGGAGGATGAACTCCTTGAACCCCTTGATCACGTGGTGGCTCCCGTTCCTGGCATTCGGTGGTGGCGACGAGCCGTCACTGCGACGAGGCCCCGGCCGTCGAGGTCCTCGCAGCTCCTGACCCGGCGCCCGATCCGCTCGAGCCCGACGAGCCGGAGCCCGATGAGCCGGAGCCCGATGAGCCCGAACCCGAGCCCGATGAGCCCGAGCCGGATGCACCGGAGCCGGAGCCGGAGGAACCGGCGGATCCGCTCTCCGACGTCGTGCCTCTGGCGTCCGATCCGCCCGCACGTGAATCGGTGCGGTAGAAGCCCGAGCCGTTGAAGGTGACGCCGATGGTGTTGAAGAGCTTGCGGAGGCGACCGCCGCAGACGTCGCAGACCGTGAGAGCGTCGTCGGAGAAGGCCTGGTGGATGTCGAAGGCGTTGTCGCACTCGGTGCAACGGTAGGAGTAGGTGGGCATGGTGACTCTTCCGGATCGGGGCGATGCTCGCTAGAACGCGATGATGCGCGTGGGTGTGACGACGCCGTTCACCGGCTGGTCGTGACGCTCGCGCGGCACTGCCTCGACGAACTCGCTGTCGAAGACGACGGCGTACACCGGGGGACATTTTCCCATCGAACCGAGGGTCTTGTCGAAATAGCCCCGTCCCCAGCCGAGCCGCATGCCCGTGCGGTCGATGGCCGCCGCGGGCACGATGATGAGGTCGACGTCGTTGATGGCCATCGGACCGAGCAGTTCGCCGACCGCTTCCGGAACGCCGTGGAGGCCGAGCGATTCCGTCTCATCCTCGCCGACCGTCCAGTCGAGCAGGCCGTCTTCACGCGTGACGGGGAACAGGACGCGGATGCCGCGAGCCTCGGCCCAGTTCACGAACGGCCGCGTGTCGGGCTCGGTCGGCATCGACAGGTAGCACGAGAGCGAGTCGGCGCCGGTCGAGCGCACCAGTTCCTGCAGCCGGCTGGTGAACCCCTCGGTCGCGAGCTCCCGCTCATGCGCCGGCATGTTCTGGCGGCGCTCCCGGAGCTCGGCGCGGAGGATGCGCTTCTGGATGTCCGGATCGTCGGGCATGGGACACATCCTAGGACGATCCCGGCGACGGGCGGCCGCTGCACGGGGCCCGCGACATCCGGATACGCTGAGAGGCATGAGTTCACGGATCACCAAGGCCGTCATTCCGGCTGCCGGGCTCGGCACCCGCTTCCTGCCGGCCACGAAGGCCATGCCGAAGGAGATGCTCCCGGTCGTCGACAAGCCGGCCATCCAGTACGTCGTCGAGGAGGCCGTCGCGGCCGGTCTCGACGATGTCCTCATGATCATCGGGCGCAACAAGAACGCGCTCGCGAACCACTTCGACCGTGCCACGGAGCTCGAGCACACGCTCGAGGTGAAGGGCGATGGCGCGAAGCTGTCGAAGGTGCAGGAGTCGAGCGACCTCGCCGACGTGCACTTCGTACGGCAGGGCGACCCGAAGGGACTCGGTCACGCGGTACTGCGTGCCAAGAAGCACGTCGGCGACCAGTCGTTCGCCGTTCTCCTGGGCGATGACCTGATCGATGCCCGCGATCCGCTGCTGACTCGGATGCTCGACGAGCACGACAAGCGCGGCGCCACGATCGTCGCGCTCCTCGAGGTCGACCCGGCTTCCATCCACCTGTACGGCGCGGCCGCCGTCGAGGCGACCGACGACCCCGACGTCGTGCGCATCACCGGGCTGGTCGAGAAGCCGGCCGCCGACGTCGCCCCGTCGAATTTCGCCGTCATCGGCCGGTACGTGCTGCGTCCCGAGGTGTTCGGCGTCCTCGAGCACACGGCACCCGGCAAGGGCGGCGAGATCCAGCTCACCGACGCGCTCATGGAGATGGCCGACGACGTCGAAGGCACCGGCGGCGTCTACGGCGTCGTGTTCCGCGGCCGTCGATACGACACCGGCGACAAGCTCGACTACATCAAGGCGGTCATCCAGCTCGCCGCCGACCGCGAGGACCTCGGCGCCGACCTGAAGCCCTGGCTGACGGAGTACGTCGCCGGATTCGACCGAGGCTGAGCATGGCGGCCGCGGCGATCCCGACGCTGCGTGACGGCGACGTCACCCTGCGGCCGATCCGCGCGCGCGACGCGAAGCCGCTGGAGCGGGTGCTCCTCGACAATCGGGGGTGGCTCCGGCAGTGGGAGGCCACCTATCCGGGCGGCGGTTCCGTCATCGACACGCGGGGGAGCATCCGGAACCTGCTGGCGCACGCCCGGGACGGCAATGCGCTCCCGTTCATCATCGAGGTCGACGGCGAACTCGCCGGTCAGTTGAACGTCTCGTCCATCACGTTCGGATCGCTGTCCTCGGCGACGATCGGGTACTGGGTGTCGCAATCGTTCGCGGGCCGGGGGATCACGCCGACGGGCGTGGCGCTCGCCGCCGACTACTGCTTCACGTCGATGCGCTTGCACCGGATCGAGATCTGCATCCGTCCCGAGAACCAGCCGTCGCTCCGCGTGGTCGAGAAGCTCGGCTTCCGTTACGAGGGGCTGCGACGACGCTTCATCCACATCAACGGCGACTGGCGTGATCACTTCGCCTTCGCGCTCGTGGCCGAGGAAGTGCCTCGCGGCGTGCTGCGACGGTGGAAGGACGGCCAGGCGCCCGTCGACGCCGCTCGCATCACCCCCGAGGACCGGGCGGCGGCGGCGGTGCCCCTCCGGCTCGCCGATCACTGAACACACCGCGGCTCGATCGGAGCCAATCGACCGGGGTGACCTAGCGTTGTGCGCATGGACGTGATCGGCGGGGGTCTGCTCGTGGCGGTGGCCGCGGCGCTCTGGATCGCGTACCTCATGCCCACCTGGCTCCGTCGCCGGCAGTACCTCGCGACCGAGCACAACGCCGTGCGGCTGCAGCAGACGCTGCGGATCCTCGCCGAGACCGCCGAGACGCCGCAGGCGGTGACGCTCGAGGCGACGGCCCGTGAGGTCGCCACCCAGCGGCGCATCCTGCACGAGCAGGAGCAGGCCGCGCGGTTCGCCGCACAGGCCGCCGAGCATGCGGCGATCGCGGAGCGCCGGGCCGCCGAGCAGGCAGCGGAATCGGCGCGCCTCCTCGCGGAGGCCGCATCGGCACCCCGCACTCCGCCGGTGGTCGTCGCCGAGGCGGCGTCGCGCGCTCCGAGCGATGCCGAGACGGCCCGCCGTGCACTCCGTCGTCGTCGTGCGCGCTGCTCCCTGCTCCTCCTTGCCGGCGTGGTCACGGTCGCCGGCGGGCTCGTCTCCGCCGCCGTCGGCGCGCCGCTGCTCGTCGCCGGCGGGGGCGGGGTCATGGTGACCGCCGCAGTGCTCGGTCTCGCCCGCCTCGCGAGGGTGCGGGTTCCGGTCGACGCGGCCGCGTCGGTGGCACCGGAGGCGGCGCCCTTCGTGCCGATCGAGTTCGCCGAGCCGGAGGTGGTCGAGACCCACGTGGGGTGGACTCCCCGACCGCTTCCGAGGCCGCTGCACCTGTCTCGCGGCACGATCGCGGCCACGGCGATGGCGTCGGTCGAGGCGGCCGCCGAACTCAAGCGCGCAGCCGTCGACGCCGAGGTCGCTCGACGGGTCGAGCAGCTGGAGCCGGCCGTGCCCTCGATCGTCCCGGCGCCGGCCGCAACGCCCGCGCCGTCGATCCCGGCAGCCGAGAACCCCTACGCACGGATGGGCATCGTCGGTGACGCGCGGCCGGGCATCGACGACCTCGACGCGGTGCTTCGGCGTCGTCGCCGGGCCGGGTGAGCCCACCTCGACGCGATTCGAACCACCTCTCGAGTGGTGATAGAGTCGTTGTCGCTCGGGCCCATGGCGCAGTTGGTAGCGCGTCTCGTTCGCAATGAGAAGGTCGGGGGTTCGAATCCCCCTGGGTCCACCGTGCATCAACGCGAAGTCCCGTCGGCCGACTCGTAGGGTGGTCGATGATCACGCAGCATCCGCTCACGCAGGAGATTCCCCTGACCCCCGCGAAGCGCTGGCGAGCGTACTGGGTCTGCGTCGCCGTCGCGGCGCTCACGATCCTCGATCTCTCGAAGGTGAACGTGGCGCTGCCGTCGATCGAGTCGGCGTTCGACTCGACCTCGACCGAACTGCAGCTGATCGTGTCCGGGTACGTGCTCACCTTCGGCCTCACGCTCGTACCGGCCGGCCGCATCGGCGACCAGCGCTCCCGGCGTGGGCTGTTCATCATCGGACTCAGCCTCTTCACGCTCACGAGCCTCGCGTGCGCACTGGCGCCCGACGGTGGGGTGCTGCTCGCGGCCCGACTGCTGCAGGGCGTTGCCGCAGGCATCCAGATGCCGCAGGTGCTCGGCCTCGTGCAGCAGCTGTTCCAGGGCCCTGAGCGAGGCAAGGCATTCGGACTGTTCGGCGCGACCATCGGCATCGCCACCGCCTTCGGCCCCACGCTCGGCGGGCTCGCGATCGCGATCGGCGGCCCGACCGACGGGTGGCGCGGGATCTTCTGGATGAACGTGCCGCTCTCGATCATCGCGATCGGGCTCGCCGTCTGGCTCCTGCCCGAGACGCGCACGGCATCGCGGCGGCGGCTCTCGCTCGATCCGATCGGGATCCTGCTCTTCGGCCTGACGGTGATCGCGCTCATGGGGCCCTTCCTCTTCACCACCGGGTCCCCTGACGACGACCCGGCACGCTGGTGGTTGCTCGTCGTCTTCGTGGTCGCGGCCAGCGGGTTCGTCGCCTGGGAACGGCGCTACGCGGCATCCGGCAGGCACCCGCTCGTGCCGCTCGCGTTGTTCGGCGTGAGCTCCTTCCGCAACGGCACCGTTCTCGCGTCCGCGTACTTCGCGGCACTGCCGTCGATGTTCCTGCTCACGACCCTCTACCTGCAGCACGGCCTCGGGCTCGAACCGGTCTACGCCGGCATGGTCGGCATCGGCTTCGCCCTGACGAGCGCGGTCGCGTCGTGGATCGGCGGCAACCTCGTGAACCGCATCGGTCGCCCGCTCGTCGTGTGGGGCCTCGCCACCGTACTCGTCGGTGTGGGGCTGCTCGTGCTCACGGCACTGCTCACCCCGCCCGAGGCGACCCCATGGGCGATGGCGGCGGCCATGATCGTGGCGGGCTTCGGCGGTGGACTCGTGATCTCGCCGAACCAGACCCTCACCCTCGCCGACATCCCCGTGAAGCAGGGCGGGCTCGCGGGCTCCGTCGGTCAGCTCAGCCAGCGCATCGGCACTGCCGTCGGCACCGCTGTCGCACTCTCCCTCTTCTATGCGACGATCTTCCGCGAGACGGGCACGGCCGACGGTGGCGACCTCGCCGTCTACCACGACGCCTACGGCATCGGCATGATCGCGGTCGCGGTCTTCATCGCCCTCGCCTTCGCCGTCGGCCTCGCCGACCTCGGCGCTCGCCGGCGGCAACGCCGGTCGCTGGCCGAGGCGACGTGAGGCCTCGTCGTCGCGACGCCGGAGGATGCCGCCGCATCCCGATCGGCGACGTCAGGCGGCGAGGTGGGCGACCGGCTCGATCAGGCGGGTGAGTTCCGTCGCGGAGAGTTCGCGTCCGAAGGCCGGGTGACCGGGTTCGAGTGCCCTGCCGTTGGCGAGGGGCCCCCCGTCGACGGCGTCGAAGCCGATGTCGTCGATGAGCTGCGCGACGACGGCTCGTGCCTCGGGGTCGTCGCCCACGACGGCCATCGCCCGGCGCAGGGGGGACCCGGCATCCATGCTGTCGTCTTCCATCTCGTGGTAGCCGACGTGGTTGAAGGACTTCACGACGCGGGCGCGAGGATTGCGAGCGGCGTTGATCTCGCTCGTCGAGCGCTCGTCCGCGTCCACCGCAGCGATGTGACCGTCGACGGGAGGCCAGTAGTTCATGGCGTCGACGACGATGCGATCGTCGAACGACTCCCACGGCACGGTGGCCGCCTTGCCGAACGGCACGGCGACGATGATGACATCGGATGCGGCGACGAGCTCTTCGGGAGTGGCGACCTTCGCCCCAGGGGCGACGATGGAGACGAGCAGGTCGAGCGCGGTCTGCCGCGGGGAACCACTGATGAACACGTCGTAGCCCGACCCGACGAGGAGTCGCGCGAGCGCGGTGCCGACCTTGCCCGCACCGAAGATCCCGACGATCGGCCGATCCGTCACGTGCATGCCCCCCATTCTCGCCGATCACGTGCGAACGGATGCCCCGCGCGGACAGATCGATGCGTCGACATCAATCCAGAACGCCGCTCGCCGCCGTCGCATTCCCCCCACGGCACCGGAGGAATACTCTCGCCTGGAGAGCGGTTCGCCTACATGCGTCCGTATGCAGGCGCAGGAGGAGGCACGAGATGGTCAGGTATGAGTTCGGGCTCGACACCTTCGGCGATGTGACCGCAGGGTCCGACGGCCGACCGCTCCCACACGCGCAAGTGCTGCGCAACGTGGTGGCGGAAGCCGAGCTCGCGGATCGGCTGGGGCTCGACTTCTTCGGCGTCGGCGAGCATCACCGTCACGAGTTCGCCGTCTCGGCGCCGGAGGTGGTGCTCGCAGCGATCGCCGGGCGCACGGAGCGGATCCGCCTCGGATCCGCCGTCACGGTCCTGAGCTCCGACGATCCCGTCCGGGTCTTCCAACGCTTCGCGACCCTCGACGCACTCTCGAACGGACGCGCCGAGGTGATCCTCGGCCGCGGGTCGTTCATCGAGTCCTTCCCGCTCTTCGGATTCGAGCTGAACCAGTACCAGGAGCTCTTCGAGGAGAAGCTCAACCTCTTCGCAGCGCTCCTCCCGCAGGAGCCGGTCACCTGGAGCGGCAAGCTGCGCGCTCCGCTCACCGACCAGCTCGTCTACCCGCCGGTCGAGCACGGTCGACTGAGGACCTGGGTGGGGGTCGGCGGCAGCCCCGAGTCGGTCGTGCGTGCCGCGCACTACGGGCTGCCGCTCGTGCTCGCCATCATCGGTGGAAGTCCCGCCCGCTTCGCTCCGCTCGCCGACCTCTACCGACGCGCGCTCGAGCAGTTCGGCCACGCCCCCCAGCCGATTGCGATCCACTCGCCGGGTCACATCGCCGACACCGACGCCGAGGCGCTCGACGCGCTCTGGCCGCACTACAAGGTGCTCATCGATCGCATCGGCCGCGAGCGCGGGTGGGGGTCCGTGAGCCGCGAGCACTTCGAGGACGAAGCGGGACCGACCGGCGCGCTGTACGCCGGTTCGCCCGAGACCGTCGCCCGGAAGATCGCGGCCGCCATGCGCGCGGTCGGCGCGATCCGGTTCGACCTCAAGTACTCGAACGGCACGCTGCCGCACGAGGCGATGATGGGCAGCATCGAGCGCTACGCGACCGTCGTCGTGCCCCGCGTTCGCGAACTCCTGGCCGAGGCCGACGCCG
>JAPSJU010000062.1:7871-10327 GCA_031178025.1 Agromyces sp.
GTGACCGCGATGCCCGCGATGACGATCGAGAACTCGCCACGCGGTGAGAGCGAGAGGCCGGCGCGCCACTGGCCGAGCGTGCCCACCCCCGCCCGGCGAGCGGCGTAGGCGCCCGTGATGAGCTTCGTGATGATCGTGACGATGGCGAGCGCGAGCGCCGGCAGGAGCATCGAGATCAGCTGCGAGAAGTCGGAGGTGAGCCCGAAGAAGAGGAAGAAGGTCGCCGCGAAGAGATCCCGGAGTGGTGTCAGCACCTGGCTGGCGTTCGCCGCGACGCGTCCGGAGAGAGCGATCCCGACGAGGAAGGCGCCCACGGCCGCGGACACGCTGACCTGGGCTGCGAGACCGGCGACGAGCATGGTGAGTCCCAGCACACCGAGCAGGAGCGGCTCGAACTCGTCGGCGGGGAAGAGCCGGGAGACGATGTGCCCGTGCCGGAGGGCGACGTACAGGATGAGGGTGACGACGCCGACCGCGATGGCGACGGCGATGGCACCCTGGACGAGGCTCACGCCCACGACGATGGCCGACAGCACCGGCAGGTAGAACGCCATCGCGAGGTCCTCGATGACGAGGATGGCGAGGATCGCCGGGGTCTCCCGGTTCGAGAGGCGGCCGAGGTCCCGGAGCAGCTTCGCGACGACCCCCGACGAGGAGACCCAGGTGACCCCGGCGAGGGCGACGGCGGCGACCGGACCCCACCCCAGCAGCAGCGCGAGCGCCGCACCGGGCAGGGCGTTGAGGAGGCCGTCGACGATGCCCGCCACTCGCGCCGACCGGAGGCTGCCGACGAGTTCCGACGCCGTGTACTCGAGGCCGAGCAGCGCGAGGAGCAGGATGATGCCGATCTCGGAGCCGGTCTCGAGGAACTCGGCACTGGCATCGAGTGGGATGAGCCCACCCTCACCGAAGGCGAGCCCGAGCAGGAGGTAGAACGGGATCGGCGAGATCCCGATACGGAGCGCGAGGCGCCCGAGCAGGCTCATTCCGAGAAGCAGCGCGCCGACTTCGATGAGGAGCAGCGTGGTCTCGTGCATGCGAGCCCCCTCAGTCGGGGCCGCTGGAGAGGAGCTTCGCTACTCCGTCGAGTCCTTCACGAGTTCCGACGACGACGACGACGTCGCCCGCGCGCAGCGGCTCTGCCGGCGTGGGGGAGGGAATGATCGCACCGTCGCGGACGATGGCCACGATGGACGCGTGCGTCCGTGTCCGGGCCTTCGTGTCGCCGAGCGTGCGATTCAGGTACGGGGAATCCGTCGGCAGCGCGATCTGCTCGGTGAAGAGCCCGGCGGTCTCATCGCTGAGGCTCGTGAGCCGGCTGAGCATGACGGAGGCGCCGAGGACGTCGGCGAGCGCGGCCGCCTCGTCGTCGCTCAGCGGGATGGAATCGCGGCAGGCGTCGGGATCGTCGACGTCGAAGACGCCGAGATCGCGCTCACCGTCCCGGTGAGACACCACGCTGATCCGCCGACCGCCTTCGGTGACGAGGTCGTGGCGAATGCCGATTCCGGGAAGATCGACCTTCTCGATGCGTATACCCACGTGCGCAATGCTAACCCCGTCGGCGGGCGTCCCCGGCACATCGCCTCAGTGTCGGGGACGCGCCGCGGTGACGAGCTCGAGCACCGGCGTGCCCGACCGGTCCTCCAGCGTGAACGAGGGGGTCACGCTCCTGAGCTCGGCGAGCGATTCGAGGTGGGTTCCGCCGCAGGGGATGCGGGCCGTGCCCTCCGGCAACTCGCATACCCAGTAGCGCCGATCCGTGAGCCCGTCGCCATCTCGCTCGACGCGCACCGTCGCGCCCGAGTCGATCCAGCGGTCGAGCCGGCCGGTCATGTCTCGCGCGAGCCGCTCGAGCGACTCCTGCCCCTCGGACAGGGAGGCCGTGTCGAATCCCGCCCGCCGCAGCGTCTTGTTGAGCCGATAGCGGTCGACCGAGCCGTTCGGGGCGATGCGCGAGGAGTCGATCGCGATGCCGTCGAAGTCGGGATGCCCGAGCGTGTCGACGCGGGCCGGTTTGGACCAGCGGTCGGCGAGCGCGCCGTTGAGGGCGAGCGCGGCGAGGTGGCACGCGGTGTGGCCGACCGACAGCGCGCGTCGTCGAGCCGCATCCGCGAGGATCTCGGCGTCGTCGCCTTCGATGATGTCGGCCTCGGCATCCACGAGGTGGGCGACGAGGAACGCCCATCCGGCGGTGCCCTTCCGCACGGGAATGTCGTCGCCCAGGTGGAGCGATTCGCCGTCGCTCGCCGCGATGACGGCGTCGCGGATCACGTACGCATCGCCGCGTACCCTCATCGTTCCGGCATCCGCCGGCTGGTCGGGCCACGCCGCGTCGACCGGATGGAAGCTCGTGTGCTCGGTGATCACCGCGAGGCGCCCGTCGCCCGTCTGCTCGACGTGCAGCACCGTGCTCGTCGCTGCGGTCGCACCGGCGGCGTAGCCGACTCGGGTGT
>JAPSJU010000358.1 GCA_031178025.1 Agromyces sp.
AAGCCCGACCGCACGCCCGTGACCGAGGCGGATCTCGCCGTCGAGCGTGCCATCCGCGACCGCCTGGCCGAGGCCCGCCCCACCGACGGCATCCTCGGCGAGGAGTACGGCACCGCGGGCGAGTCGACGCGGCAGTGGATCATCGACCCGATCGACGGCACGGCGAACTTCCTCCGGGGCGTCCCGGTGTGGGGCACGCTCATCGCCCTGGCCGTCGACGGTGAGCCGCTCGTCGGCGTGGCGTCCGCTCCGGCGATGGGCCGGCGGTGGTGGGCATCCCGCGGCGAGGGTGCATGGACCACGGCGACCGGCGAGGAACTCGGGGCGAGTGCGGCGGGTGCGACGTCGACCGGAGTTCCCGGCGCCCGGCGTCTGCGGGTCTCGAGCGTCGACGCGCTCTCGGATGCCTCGCTCAGCTTCCAGAGCCTCGCGCAGTGGCGCGACGCGGGCCACCTCGATCGGCTGCTGGGCCTCGCCGAACGAGTGTGGCGCGACCGCGCCTACGGCGACCTGTGGTCGTACACCCTGCTCGCCGAGGGCCTCATCGACATGGTGGGCGAGTTCGACGTGAAACCCTACGACCTCGCCGCGCTCGTGCCCATCGTCGAGGAGGCGGGCGGGCGGTTCACCTCGATCACCGGTGAGCCCGGCCCATGGCACGGCAGCGCCCTCGCCACGAACGGGCGCCTGCACGACGCCGCCCTCGCCGCCCTGGCCGACGAGCCGGAGCACTGACCGGCATGGAGGTCTGCATCTTCACGGAGCCGCAGCAGGGCGCCGGCTACGAGGATCAGCTCGCCCAGGCGGCGGCGACCGAGCGGCTCGGCTTCGACGGCTGGTTCCGCTCCGACCACTTCCTCCGGATGGGCGACGGGGACCCGCTCCCGGGCCCGACCGACGCGTGGGTCACGCTCGCGGGCCTCGCGCGTGAGACGAGCCGCATCCGGCTTGGCACGCTGGTCTCATCGGCGACGTTCCGGCATCCCTCGATGCTCGCCATCCAGGTGGCCCAGGTCGATGCCATGTCGGGCGGCCGCGTCGAACTCGGGCTCGGCACCGGTTGGTTCGCCGAGGAGCACACGGCGTACGGCGTGCCCTTCCCGCGGAAGCGGTTCGGCCTGCTCGAGGAGCAGCTCGAGGTCATCACGGGTCTCTGGTCGACGCCCGTCGGACAGCCCTTCGACTTCGCGGGAGCGCACTACACGCTCGAGCGATCCCCGGCCCTGCCGAAACCCGTGCAGTCGCCGGTACCGGTCATCATCGGCGGCGCCGGCCCGCGACGCACCCCGAACCTCGCGGCCCGCTTCGCGAGCGAGTTCAACATCGGCTTCCGATCCGAGGACACCGTGGCCGCGACGTTCGACGGCGTGCGTCGCGCCTGCGAGGAGATCGGGCGCGACCCCGCGACGCTCCGCAGGACCGTCGCCCTTCCGACGGTCGTGGCGACCGACGACGCGAGCTACCTTCGGCGCCTCGCCGCCATCGGCGCCGACGCCGACACCTTCGCCGAGGTCAACATCGCCGGGTCCCCGGATGCCGCTGTCGAGAAGCTCCTGCGCCTCCGAGACCTCGGCGCCGACCGCGTCTACCTGCAGCTGGTGGACCTGCGGGATCTCGAGCACCTCGAGCTCATCGCCGCCGAGGTGCTGCCGCACGTGCGCTGAGTCTCCGGGGAGGTGACCCCCTGGGCTCGGCTCACGAGCGCGGAGCCCACGCGCCCGGCGACACGACCCCCGCATTGGGGATCGCGCGCCATGACCGGCCGGCGGCCCCCGCCGATATGCTGACGCTCGCCGCCCCGCACCGCGGCGACTCCGCAGAGCGAGAGGCCCACCATGCCGGCACGACGACACCGCATCCGACTCGTGGTCGCCGTGGCAGCGACGGCGGTCGTGGCATCGCTCACGGGATGCGGCGCAGTGCAGAATCTGCTCGGCGGTTCCGCAGCCGAACCCGAGCGCGACGCGACCACGCAGGAGATCGTCGAGGAGGGCGACGCCGACGTGTTCGCCATCCGGGTGGGCGACTGCATGAACGAAGCGTCCGGCGAGGTCGTCTCCGAGGTACCGGTCGTGCCCTGCGACCAGCCGCATGACGAGGAGGTCTTCTTCGACTTCGAGCTCTCGGGCGAGGAGTACCCGGGTGACGAGGCGGTGCAGACCCAGGCCAGCGACGGATGCCTCGCCCAGTTCGAGCCGTTCGTCGGGCTCGCCTACGAGTCCTCGACGCTCGACTTCTACCCGTACACGCCCACGAAGGAGAGCTGGGACCAGCTGGGCGACCGTATCGTGTCCTGCGTCATCTGGGATCCTGCCGGCCAGGTCACGGGAACCCTCGCGGGCGCGGCGTACTGACCGGCGTCCTCCGACC
>JAPSJU010000359.1 GCA_031178025.1 Agromyces sp.
GGAGCGATGAGCTCTGGACCTCCGGAGCCGGTCGTCGCGGCGAGGAGCACGACGTCGGCGTCGGATCGGGTGACGGGATCGCGGGAGACGGCTGGCTCGGGGACGGTCATGCAGCCGATGGTACGTGTTCGCTCTCGGCATCATCCGCACCCTCTGCCGATGGAAGCGGCCCTCCGGTGCGTCACTACGCTGGAGACATGCGCGATCCCCGGTCACTCTACGAGCTGAATCCCGACGTGGAGGTTCCTTCCGGACTCCCGCTCGTCGCGGGACTCACGGGGTTCGCCGACGCGGGTTCGGCCGTGGCGCAGACCACGGAGTACCTCCTGTCGCTGCTCGACACGACGGTCGTGGCGACCTTCGACGCCGATGAACTGCTCGACTACCGCGCGCGGCGTCCGATCATCCTCTTCCAGGGGGACCACCTCGCGGATTACCGGCCACCGCGGCTGAGCCTCGACCTCGCACGCGACGAGCTCGGGCAGCAGTTCCTCCTCCTCACCGGCTTCGAGCCCGACTTCCAGTGGGAGCGGTTCGGATCCGCCGTCCTGGGGCTCATCGAGGAGCTCGGTGTGGCGTCCACGACCTGGATCAATGCGATCCCGATGCCCGTGCCGCACACGCGGCCGATCGGGATGACGGTGAGCGGCAATCGCGCCGACCTCATCGATGCGATGTCGATCTGGCGACCGACGACGCAGGTCCCGTCGAACGCGTTGCACCTCGTCGAGTACCGCCTGCAGGGCCAGGGGCATCCGACGACCGGGTTCGTCCTGCTCGTGCCGCACTATCTCTCGGATGCCGAGTACCCGTCGGCGGCGATCGCGGCGCTCGAGGCGATCAGCGCCTCGACGGGGCGCATCTTCCCGACCGATGTCCTTCGCGAGCAGGGCCGCGAGTTCAACGCTCGCATCGACGAGCAGGTCGCCGAGAACGGCGAGCTCGCGAAGCTCGTCGGCACGCTCGAGGAGCGTCATGACTCGTACATGGAAGGGACGACGCTTCGCTCGCCGCTCACGGATGAGGACGGAGAGCTGCCATCGGCCGACGAGATCGCCGCCGAGCTGGAGAAGTTCCTCGCGTATCGGCGCACCCGCGACGACGACGCGCCCCGGGGAGGATGACGCGACCCGTCACGTCGATGCTCTCGAGCCGTCCGGGCGTCGCCGGATCCGCCGGCGCGTCGCGCCGGGAATGGCCAGCCCCTCGCGAGCGTTGTCTCTCCCGTGGGAACGCATGAGTGGCGTGGGCGTCTCGCGGGGGATCGCGCTGTATAATGTACACAGGACCCGTTCTTGTCCGCGGGCGTGACCAAGTCGCGCCGATGACGCGGACTTGACATGGGTCCTCATAGTGTCCGAAAACGACCGGGCCGAATGCACGAGTCGAGCGTCCGAGAGGGCACCACGCCGCGCGACGGTAGGAGAGGTTCAACGAATGGCAACGACGAAGGCCGCGACGTCGGCGAAGAGCGAGGCGGAGAAGCCCGCGACGCGCACGGCGGCCGCGAAGTCGACGGCTGCGAAGACCACCACCCCGAAGACGGCGAAGACGACGTCGAAGGCCGCTGCGACGCCTGCGGCGAAGGCGCCGCGCGCGAGCACGGCGAAGACGCCGGCCAAGCCGCGCGGCAAGGCCAAGCCGGGCGCCGAGGGCGACGACGACGAGGACGTCGTCCCCGAGGAGCTCGAAGAGGTCGAGGTGGAGGTCATCGAGGCGCCCGAGGTGGTCGCCGACGAAGCGGTGTCCGACACCGACGAGGAGGCGAAGCCCGCCGTCGTCGAGCCGCACCCGACCGGTGCGCTCGTGCTTCGCGCCGTCGACGATGAGGACGACGTGCCGGTCTACTCGAGCGCCATCACCGGTGCCACGGCGGACCCCGTCAAGGACTACCTGAAGCAGATCGGAAAGGTCGCGCTGCTGAACGCGGCCGAAGAGGTCGAGCTCGCCATGCGCATCGAGGCGGGGCTCTTCGCCGAGGAGAAGCTCTCGCACATGAGCGACGCCGAGAAGCGCTCGCAGCTCGGTCGCGAACTGCAGTGGGTGGCGAAGGACGGCCAGCGCGCCAAGAGCCACCTGCTCGGGGCCAACCTGCGCCTCGTGGTCTCGCTGGCGAAGCGCTACACGGGTCGCGGCATGCAGTTCCTGGATCTGATCCAGGAGGGGAACCTCGGACTCATCCGTGCGGTCGAGAAGTTCGACTACACCAAGGGCTTCAAGTTCTCGACGTACGCGACATGGTGGATCCGGCAGGCCATCACCCGGGCGATGGCCGATCAGGCTCGCACCATCCGCATCCCCGTGCACATGGTCGAGGTCATCAACAAGCTCGCCCGCGTGCAGCGGCAGATGCTGCAGGATCTGG
>JAPSJU010000063.1 GCA_031178025.1 Agromyces sp.
GCGCGTTCCAGGGCTTCTTCGCACGGCCGGACATCGGATGGCTGCTGCTCGTGCCGGCCGTGACCGTCATCGGGTTGCTGCTCTGGACGCCGGTGCGGGTGGCGTACACCCGCTCGGACGCCGGCGAAGGGTCGAGCGGCGCCTGAGCGGATGTCGCGGGATCGGACGGCACCGCGCGGTGCGACCGCGTGAGCCGTCCTGATCAGCCGTCGAGGCCGAGTTCGCGGCGGATGCGCGCGACGTGGCCGGTGGCCTTCACGTTGTACCACGCCCGCTCGATGCGACCGTCCTCGTCGATGACGAAGGTGGACCGGATGGATCCGACGACGGTCCTGCCGTAGAGCGCCTTCTCGCCCCAGACGCCGTAGGCCCGTTGCACGGCCACGTCCTCGTCCGAGAGCAGGGTGAAGTTGAGCCGGTCGCGCTCGGCGAAGCGCTTGAGCTTCGGCACGTCGTCCTTCGAGATGCCGATGACGCGGACGCCGGCACTCGCGAACGAGTTGAGGCTGTCGCGGAAGTCGCACGCCTCGGTCGTGCACCCGCTGGTCATCGCCTCGGGGTAGAAGTAGAGCACCACCCTGGAGCCCCGCAGTTCCGAGAGCGACACCGGCCGTCCGTCCTGGTCGTCGAGGGTGAAGTCGGGAGCGAGGTCGCCTGGAGCGAGTCGTGCGTCGGTCATCCGTCCATGTTAGGCAGGCCGCCTGAGTGCCTCGTGCATCGCGCGGGCGGTGGACCGCAGCCGCGCCGGATCAGGCGAAGGTCGCGAGCAGGCGCTGCAGGGAGTCCCGCCGGGCGCGGCCGGTCTCGCCGAGCCTCCCGGCGTCGACCGCCTCGTTGATGGCGCAGTCGGGAGCGTCCGACAGGTGCGTGCACCCCCGCGGGCACTCCTCGGCCACCTGTGCCAGGTCGGTGAACGCGCCGAGGATGTTGGCCGGGTTCACGTGCCCGAGCCCGAAGGAACGTACGCCGGGCGTGTCGATGACCCACCCCGTGCCGTCGTCACCCACGACCCGCAGCGACACCGTCGACGACGACGTGTGGCGGCCCCGCCCGGTCACGTCGTTGACCCGGCCGATGGCACGGTGGGCGCTCGGGACGAGCGCGTTGACGAGGGTGGACTTGCCGACGCCCGAATGGCCGACGAAGACCGTGCGGTGACCGATGAGCGCCCGGGTGATCTCCTCGAGCGGCATCCGGTCGCTCCGGGATCGGAAGACCGGGAACTCGAGGCCGGCGAAGTTCTCGAGGAACCGGGACGGGTCGGCGAGGTCGGTCTTGGTGAGCACGAGCAGCGGCTGGATGCCCGCATCGAAGGCGGCGACGAGATAGCGGTCGACGAGACGGATGCGCGGCTCGGGATTCGCGGCGGCCACGACGATGAGCATCTGGTCGGCGTTGGCGACGATGATCCGCTCGACCTCGTCCGTGTCGTCGGCGCTGCGACGGAGCAGCGTGGACCGCTCGCCGATGCGCACGATTCGCGCGAGCGTACCGGGCTCGCCGCTCGCATCGCCGACGAGGTCGACGTGGTCGCCCGTGACCACCGACTTCCGCCGCAGCTCGCTCGCCCGCGCGGCGGTGATCTCGCGTTCGTCCGGGCCGCCCTCGTCGACCAGCACCGAGTAGCGACCCCGGTCGACGCCCAGCACGACGCCCTCCACGGCGTCGGCATGCTCGGGGCGGACCTTGGTGCGGGGACGGCTGCCGCGCCGATTCGGCCGCACGCGCACATCCGACTCGTCGAACTCCGGTTCGTCCTCGTCGTCCGCGTCCCACCACGTCATGCGAGCATCTGCTCCCAGAGCGCCGTGAACTGGGGGAGGGTCTTGCTCGTCGAGGCGATGTCGTCGACCACGACGCCGGGCACCGCGAGCCCGACGATGGCGCCGGTCGTCGCCATGCGGTGATCGGCGTAGGCACGCCACCGGCCGCCGTGCAGCGGCGCGGGCTCGATGCGGAGCCCGTCATCGAGCTCGTGCACCCGGCCGCCGAGCCCCTCGAATTCCGCGGCGAGCGCCGCGAGGCGGTCGGTCTCGTGGTGACGGATGTGCCCGATGCCGGTGAAGGTGCTCGGTTCGTCGGCGAACGCCGCGAGCGCGACGAGGTTCGGCACCAGCTCGCCGGCTTCGGAGAGGTCCAGGTCGACGCCGCGGATGCCGCGGCCGCCTTCGGGGCCAGGCTCGGGTGCGTGCACCGTCAGGCGGCCGGCGTCGAGTTCCACCCGGGCGCCGAAACGGGGGAGCAGCTCGGCGAGCTGCGCCCCGACCTGGGTGGTCTCGGACGGCCAGCCCGCGATCGTGACGTGCCCGCCGGCGACCATCGCGGCGACGAGGAACGGAGCGGCGTTCGAGAGGTCGGGCTCGATCGCCACGTCGATCGCATGGATCGGGCCGGGCTCGACGATCCAGCGACCGGGCTCCGGGCTCGACACCGACACGTCTCGAGCCCTGAGCGTCGCGATGGTCATCTCGATGTGGGGCAGGCTCGGCAGCCGCTCGCCCGTGTGCCGGAGATCGAGGCCGCGCTCGAACCGAGCGGCCGAGAGCAGCAGCCCCGACACGAACTGGCTCGACGCGGATGCGTCGAGCTCGAGCGAGCCGCCCTCGACGCGTCCGGCGCCGTGCACGGTGAAGGGGAGGGCGCCGCGACGATCGTCGTCGAGGTCGACGCCGAGCGCCCGAAGTCCGAGGATCGAGCCGCCCATGGGGCGTCGACGCGCGCCCTCGTCGCCGTCGAACGTGGTCGGGCCCAGCGCGAGCGCCGCGACGGGCGGCAGGAACCGCATGACCGTGCCGGCGAGCCCGCAGTCGATCGTCGTCGACCCGATGAGCTCGTCGGCGGGGATGACCCGCAGGTCGTCGCCGAACCCGCCGGTTCCGGGGAGGCGTTCGAATCGGGTGCCGAGCGCGCGGAGCCCCTCCACCATCAGCTCGCTGTCCCGCGACCACAGCGGCGCGTGCAGCGTCGAGGGACCGTCGGCGAGTGCGGCGAGCACGAGCTCGCGGTTCGTGAGCGATTTCGAGCCGGGAAGGGCCACGACCGACTGGAGCGGCGTCGCAGCGACGGGCGCGCTCCATCCGTCATCCGTGTCGGTCGGCCTCGATTCGCCGTACGGATCGAACTCGGGTGCGGAATACCTCGAAATCTGCATCGGTTATCAACAGTAGCGTCCGCTCGGACGCAGGAGGAGATGGTACGCGTGCCGGTTGCAACGCTCGAGCGCCCCGCGGTCGTGGAGGCGCACGATCTAGGATTGCGGGTGATGACTCCCGACGAGATCGACACCACGCCGTCCGATCAGGCAGCCGACGACACGGCCCGCTCGGTGGGTGAGCTGTTCGAGGAACAGGCCCTGCCGTTCATCGACCAGCTGTACGCCGCGGCACTTCGCATGACGAAGAACCCCGCCGACGCGCAGGACCTCGTGCAGGAGACGTTCGTCAAGGCGTTCGCCGCCTTCGGCCAGTTCACGCAGGGCACGAACCTGAAGGCGTGGCTGTATCGGATCCTCACGAACACCTTCATCAACAGCTATCGCAAGAAGCAGCGCGAGCCGTACCAGGGCACGATCGACGACCTCGAGGACTGGCAGCTCGGCGGCGCCGAGTCGACGACGGCGCGCTCGACGCGCTCGGCCGAGGCCGAGGCGATCGACCACCTGCCCGACAGCGCCGTGAAGGACGCCCTGCAGGCGCTGCCCGAGGACTTCCGCCTCGCCGTGTACTTCGCCGATGTGGAGGGCTTCTCCTACCAGGAGATCGCCGACATGATGAACACGCCCATCGGGACCGTGATGAGCCGCCTGCACCGTGGCCGGCGGCTGCTCCGCGAGTCCCTCGCCGACTACGCCCGAGAACAGGGTTTCACCGCGGGCGAGACGGCACCGAGACCGACCAGGAGGCAGAGCATGCCCAGGAGTGCGAAATGACCGACTGCGGCTGTGACAAGGCCAGGGCCGAGCTGGAAGAGTACCTGCACAACGAGCTGCGCCGCGAGGACGCGGCCGACATCCGCGAGCACGTCGCCAACTGCGCCGACTGCCAGGCGGAACTGCGCGTCGGCGTGGCGATCACCGAGGTGGTGCAGCGGGCCTGCAAGGAGAGCGCGCCCGAGCAGCTGCGCCTGCAGGTGCTCGCACGTATCCGCGACGTGCAGTCCGGGCACGGCGTCCTCGTCGACTGACGCCGTCGACGATCGCGGAGCTCGCCCTCCGCCCGCCGAGGCCCGCGGGTGCCGCGCTGCCCGCGCCGTAGGCTGGCGGCATGACGGATGCCGCCCTGCCGCCGAACGCCGATCGGCCGGAAGCGGGCCGCGTACCGCGGTGGCTGCGGGTGCTGATCCCGTCCGCCCTCATCCTCGTCTGGATCGCGGCGTTCGGCGCCGGCGGGGCCTCGTTCGGCGCTCTCAGCGGTGTCATCGAGAATGATCAGTCGCAGTTCCTGCCGAGCGACTCGGAGTCCGCTCGGGTGCAGGAACTGCAGGCGGGTTTCCGTTCGGAGGACGTCATCCCCGCGGTCGTCGTCTACGCCCGCGACGGGGGGCTCACCGATCAGGACGCCGATGCCATCGACGACGACGTCACGGCCTTCGCGTCGATCCCGGGCGTCGTCGACGACGGGGTGTCGCCGGCCGTCGTCTCGGAGGACGGCGAGGCTGCCGAGGTGTTCGTGCAACTCGACGCGTCCGCCGAGGTCGCCGAGGTCGTCGAGAAGCTCCGCGACCGCATCGGCGAGACCGCGGAGGGCGATCTCGTCGCGGCGGTGACCGGTCCGGCCGGATTCACCGCCGACCTCAGCGGCGCCTTCGCGGGGATCGACGGACTGCTCCTCCTCGTCGCATTCGCGGCGGTGTTCGTGATCCTCGTCATCGTCTACCGGTCGCCGCTGCTTCCGGTCGTCGTACTCGGCACGAGCCTCACCGCCCTCTGCGCCTCCGTGCTCGCCGTCGTCGCGCTCGCTCGTGCCGACGTGCTCGTGCTCAACGGGCAGACGCAGGGCATCCTCTTCATCCTCGTGATCGGCGCGGCGACCGACTACTCCCTTCTCTACATCGCCCGCTACCGCGAGGCGCTCGGGACGCACGAGACGAAGTGGGATGCCACCTGGTCGGCACTTCGCGGCGCATGGGAGCCGATCGTGGCGTCGGGAGGCACGGTCATCGCCGGACTGCTCATGCTGCTGCTCAGCGAGCTCTCATCGAACAGGATCCTGGGACCGGTGTCGGCGATCGGCATCGGCTTCGCGGTGGTCGCGGCGCTGACGCTGCTTCCCGCGCTCATGCTCTGGGCCGGACGCGCCGCCTTCTGGCCGCTCCGCCCGAGGTTCAGCGGTGCCGTCGCGGGCGAGGCCGGCGACGTGCTCGAGCGCCGCGGCGTGTGGCCGGGAATCGCGCGGGTCATCGCCCGGCGCCCGCGCGCCGTCTGGCTGGTGTCGACGCTGCTCCTCGGAGTCATGGCGCTCGGCACGACGCAGCTCCGAGCCGAAGGCGTGCCCTCGAGCGAGTTCGTCCTCGGCGAGTCGCAGGCGCGCGACGGCCAGGCGATGCTGAGCGAGCACTTCCCCGGTGGATCCGGCACGCCCGCCGTCGTCATCGCGCCCGAGGATCGGCTCCAGGAGGTCGCCGACGTGCTCCTCTCGACCGACGGCGTCGAGTCCGTCTCGGTGCTCACGCCTGACTCGCCGAGCGGTTCGGCCCCGGTCACCGACGACGGCGTCCGCCCGCTCGGACCGCCCGGCACGCCGGCTCCCGAGCCCGCCGTCGTCGACGGGCGCGTGCAGCTCGCGGCGACGCTCCAGGACGCGAGCGACTCGGATGCGGCCGAGGCGGTCGTCGCGGAGCTTCGGGCCGGGCTCGACGCCGCCTCGAGCGGAGAGGATCCCGTGCTCGTCGGCGGCATGACGGCGGTGGCGCTCGACACGACGCAGGCGTCGATCCGCGACCGCGACCTCATCATCCCGCTCGTGCTCGCGGTCATCCTCGTGATCCTGATGTTCCTGCTGCGTTCGATCCTCGCACCCGTGCTGCTCATCGCCACCGTGGTGCTGTCGTTCGCGGCGGCGCTCGGGGTCTCGGCGCTCGTGTTCAACGAGATCCTCGCGTTCCCGGGGGCCGACCCCGTGGTGCCGCTCTTCGGGTTCGTCTTCCTCGTCGCGCTCGGCGTCGACTACAACATCTTCCTCATGACCCGAGTACGGGAGGAGAGCGTTCGGCACGGCACGCAGGAGGGTGTACGCCGCGGCCTCGTCGTCACCGGCGGCGTGATCACGTCGGCAGGGCTGGTGCTCGCGGCGACGTTCGCCGCCCTCGGCGTGCTCCCGATCCTCTTCCTCGTGCAGCTCTCGTTCATCGTCGCGTTCGGAGTGCTGCTCGACACGTTCCTTGTTCGGTCGCTGCTCGTGCCCGCCCTCTCGTACGACGTCGGACGGGCCGTCTGGTGGCCGTCGAGGATCGCAAGGACCGACCCGGGCTGAATACGACGATGGGGCGGATGCCGCGGCATCCGCCCCATCGCGGCATCCTGGAACGCTAGAGCGTGACGGCCCTGCGGATGAGCTCCGCCTGCTCGGCGGCGTGCCGCTTGGCGGAGCCGGTGGCGGGCGACGCGGCGGCGGTCCGGGCGACGACGCTGACCGGGCGGGGGCCGAGCTTGTTCGTCTCGATGATGAAGAACGGCCAGGCGCCCTGGTTCTCGGGCTCCTCCTGGGCCCACATGAGCTCGGCGTTCGGATAGCTGTCGGAGACGGCCTTCAGTTCCGTCGCGGGCAGTGGGTAGAGCTGTTCGAGACGCACGACGGCGATCTCGGGGTTGGGCTTCTTCTCGAGCTCGGCCACGAGGTCGTAGTAGAACTTGCCCGAGAGGAAGACGACGCGCTTGACGGCCGACTTGTCGGTGATGCGGCCATCGTCGATCACGGGCTCGAACCGGCCGTTCGTGAAGTCCTCGACCTCGCTGGTGGCGCCGCGGAGGCGGAGCATGGCCTTCGGGGTGAACACGATGAGCGGGCGGCGGGGTCGCTGGTACGCCTGCTTGCGGAGCAGGTGGAAGTACGACGCCGGAGTGGACGGTCGTGCGACCGTCATGTTGTTCTCGGCGCAGAGCTGGAGGTACCGCTCGATGCGGGCACTCGAGTGATCGGGTCCCTGTCCCTCGTAGCCGTGCGGAAGCAGCAGCACGACGCTCGAGCGCTGGCCCCACTTCTGCTCGGCCGAGGAGATGAACTCGTCGATGATCGTCTGGGCGCCGTTGGCGAAGTCGCCGAACTGCGCCTCCCAGAGCACGAGCGCATCGGCACGCTCGACCGAGTAGCCGTACTCGAA
This sequence comes from Agromyces sp., assembly GCA_031178025.1. GTDB lineage: Bacteria > Actinomycetota > Actinomycetes > Actinomycetales > Microbacteriaceae > Agromyces. Next base: position 7,318 of record JAPSJU010000063.1, read on the forward strand.
GCCCATGGCGGCGTACTCGCTGAGCAGCGAGTCGTAGATCCAGAACCGCGCCTGATTGTCGGACAGGTTCTGCAGCGGCAGCCACTCCTGTCCGTTCACGCGATCGTGGAGGACCGCGTGGCGCTGCACGAACGTGCCGCGACGGGCATCCTGACCGGCCATGCGCACGGGCGTTCCCTCGAGCAGGAGCGAGCCCAGCGCGAGGAGTTCGCCGAAGCCCCAGTCGATCTTGCCGTTGCGGCTCATCTCGTAGCGCTTGGTGAGCAGCTGCTGGATCTTCGGGTGCACGGTGAAGCCGTTGGGCTTGTTGTTGAAGGCGTCACCGACGGCGTGCACGACCTCGGTGGGCACCGCGGTCGTCTCGAGTTCGCCGGTCGGCACGTCGTGCTCGCGGCTCGAGTCGGTCGCGCCGACGACGGGGATGGATCCGGTCTGCGCCGCGTGGGTCTCGGCGAAGGCCCGTTCGAGCCGGTCCTGGAAGTCGCGGTGCGCCTCCTCGTACTCCTCCTCGGTGATGTCACCACGGCCGACGAGCGCTTCGGTGTAGAGCTTGCGCACCGAGCGCTTGGCCTCGATGAGGTTGTACATGAGCGGCTGGGTCATCGAGGGATCGTCACCCTCGTTGTGCCCGCGGCGCCGGTAGCAGACGAGATCGATGACGACGTCGCGCTTGAACTCCTGGCGGTAGCGGAACGCCAGCTCGGCGACGCGGACGACCGATTCGGGGTCGTCGCCGTTGACGTGGAAGATCGGTGCCTGGATGGTCTTCGCGACGTCCGTCGAGTAGATCGACGAGCGGGCGTCGCCCGGCACGGTCGTGAAGCCGACCTGGTTGTTGACCACGACGTGGATCGTGCCGCCCGTGCGATAGCCGCGCAGTCGCGACATCTGCATCGTCTCGAGCACGACGCCCTGTCCGGCCATCGCGGCGTCGCCGTGGATGAGGATCGGCAGGATCGAGAAGGAGCCGATGGGCTTGCGGTCCTGCTTCGCGCGGACGATGCCCTCGAGCACGCCGTCGACGGCCTCGAGGTGCGACGGGTTGGCGGCGAGCGACACGGGGATCTGGTGGCCGTCGTCGGCGGTGAACGTGCCCCGGGTGCCGAGGTGGTACTTCACGTCCCCGGAGCCGGAGAAGCCCTTCGGGTCCTGCGTGCCCTCGAACTCGCGGAACACCTGTCCGTAGGTCTTGCCGGCGATGTTCGTGAGCACGTTGAGGCGGCCTCGGTGCGCCATGCCGATCGCCACCTCGTCGAGGCCGTCCTTCGCGGCGCCCTGCAGGATCTCGTCGAGCAGGGCGATGACCGACTCGCCGCCCTCGAGGCTGAAGCGCTTCTGGCCGACGTACTTCGTCTGCAGGAACGTCTCGAACGCCTCCGCCTCGTTGAGCTTCGCGAGGATGCGCATCTGCTCGTCGTGAGTCGGCTTCTCGTACTTGCGCTCGACCTCGTTCTGGATCCACTTGCGCTGCACCGGATCCTGGATGTGCATGTACTCGATGCCGATGGTGCGGCAGTAGGAGTCCCGCAGAACGCCGAGGATGTCCCGGAGCAGGGCCGTGCGCTTGTCGCCGAACCCACCGGTCACGAACTCGCGGTCGAGGTCCCAGAAGGTGAGGCCGTGGCTCGCGATGTCGAGGTCGGGGTGGGAGCGCTGCACGTACTCGAGGGGATCGATGTCGGCCATGAGGTGGCCGCGGACGCGGAAGGCGTTGATGAGCTCCTGCACGCGCGCGGTCTTGTCGATCGCGCTCGCGATGTCGACCGAGATGTCGGGGGCCCAGCGGATGGGCTCGTAGGGCAGGCGCAGCGCCGCGAAGAGGTGCTCGTAGAACCCGCGCTGCCCGATGAGCAGTTCGTGCACCTTCTTCAGGAACTCGCCCGATCCCGCCCCCTGGATGACGCGGTGGTCGTAGGTCGAGGTCAACGTGATCGTCTTGCCGATGGCCAGGTTCGCGAGGGTCTTCTCGGACGAGCCCTGGAACTCGGCGGGGTACTCGAGGGCGCCGGCGCCGATGATGCAGCCCTGGCCCTTCATGAGGCGCGGCACGGAGTGCACCGTGCCGATCCCGCCCGGGTTCGTGAGCGAGACGGTCGCACCCTGGAAGTCGTCGGCCTTCAGCTTGTTCTGGCGTGCGCGCGACACGAGGTCCTCGTACGCGGCGAGGTACTCGTTGAACGTCATCGTCTCGGCGCGCTTGATGGCCGGGACGAGCAGGGCGCGGGTGCCGTCGGGCTTCGGGATGTCGATCGCGATGCCGAGGCCGATGTGCGCGGGCTTCACCATGCTGGGCTTGCCGTCGACTTCGGCGTAGTAGACGTTCTGGCTCGGGAACTCCTTGAGCGCCTGGATGAGCGCCCAGCCGATGAGGTGCGTGAAGGACACCTTGCCGCCGCGGGAGCGCCGCAGGTGGTTGTTGATCACGATGCGGTTGTCGATCATGAGCTTGGCCGGGATGGTGCGCACGCTCGTGGCCGTCGGCACGGTGAGCGACGCGTCCATGTTGGCGGCGAGCGCCTTCGGCAGGCCCTTGAGGGTGACGACCTCATCCTCCTGCAGGCCGTCGGCGATGATCGGCTGGGGGCTCGTGATGGGCACGTCGGCGGGAACCGGTGCGGTGCGGGGGGCGACCGACGTGGTGCGCGCCTCCGGCGCCTGGCCGATCGGGCCGGGCGCGGGTTCGGCCGGGGCGGCTTGGGCAGGCGCGGCCGAAGGCGCAGCAGGCTGGGGTGCGGCCGGTGCCGGTGCCGGTGCAGCGGGCTCGACGGACGCTGCGGGGGCGCCGTTGCCCGCGCCGGTGCGTGCGTGGCGGTAGTGCTCGAGCACCGGCCACCAGGTCCTGTCGACGGATTCGGGGTCGGCGAGGTACTTCTCGTACATCTCATCGACGAG
>JAPSJU010000360.1 GCA_031178025.1 Agromyces sp.
GTCGCGCGGAGGCGGCGCTCGCCCATGACCAGTTCGTACTTGCCGGGGAGGTCGGGATGGGGGCGCACCACGATCGGCTGCAGGACGCCGAACTCTCGCACGCTGTGCACGAGTTCGGCGAGGTCGTCGGGGTCGAACACACTCCGTGGCTGCTGTGCGTTCGGCACGATGTCTTCGGGGTTCAACCGCGCCAGCCGCGCGCCTGGCACGGCGAGCAGGCGCTCGTTGTCGGCGGCCTGCTCGACGGCGGCGACCGCGGTCGGGCCCTGGATCCGCGACGGCGCCTCCGTCTCGGGGAAGAACACGTCGACCGGCCGTGCGCGGCTCGCGTCATCGCTCGTGGGGATCAGGGCGCCGATGCCGCGCCCGAGGCCGGTTCGCTTGGTTGCCATCAGTGGGATTCCTTCTGGTCGGTGGTGCCTCGCCAGGCGATCTCGGCGGCGGCCTCCCGGTACGAGAGTGATCCGCTCGAGGTGTAGTCGTAGCTGATCACGCTCTGTCCGTAGCTCGGCGCCTCGGAGACCCGCACCGATCGCGGGATGATCGTGTCGAGGGTCTGCTTCGGGAAGTGCTCGCGCACCTCCTGGGCGACCTGCTGTGCGAGGTTCGTTCGCGAGTCGTACATCGTGAGCAGGATGGTGGAGAGGCGGAGCTCAGGATTCAAGTGCTTCTCGATCAACTCGATGTTGCTGAGCAGCTGGGAGAGCCCTTCGAGGGCGTAGTACTCGCACTGGATGGGGATGAGGACTTCGCGCGCGGCGACGAAGGCGTTGATCGTGAGCAGCCCGAGCGACGGCGGGCAATCGATGAGCACGTAGTCGTATGGGCGCTCCATGCCGGCCAGATGGCGATCGAGGGCACGACGAAGCCGTTGTTCGCGCGCGACGAGCGACACGAGTTCGATCTCTGCGCCCGCGAGGTGAATCGTCGCAGGGACGCAATCGAGCCTCTCGTGTTCGGCTGAGGGGCGAACGACATCCGCGAGTGGCACGTCCGAGACGAGCACGTCGTAGACGCTCTGCTGCTCGGAACGATGATCGACGCCGAGCGCAGTGGAGGCGTTGCCCTGCGGATCGAGGTCGATGACGAGAACGTGAGCGCCGGAGCGAGCGAGCGCAGCCGAGAGGTTGACTGCGGTCGTCGTCTTCCCGACACCACCCTTCTGGTTGGAGACGGTGAGCACCCGCGTGTGGGCGGGGAGTGGGAGCACGGCCTCTTCGAGGGCGAGGCGCCGGCGTGTTTCGTCGGCAAGCTGGTCGGCCAGGGGAGTTCCTCCGTATTCGGTGGCCGTTTCACGTGAAACGACGAGATCAGGGCGCCGAGCCATCGTTTCACGTGAAACGAGGTCCTCAGGACGTGCGGGCTCGAGCGGAGTCCCGGGAAGCACGGCGTCGTCCATCCGAGACGAGCCGGCTGGATTCTTCGCGCCGGTGGACGAGCGCGCTTCGGTCATCGCAGGCCGGACATCGGACGCCGACGGCTCGCTGGGACCGTGCTCGCCGGCATTCGCGGCGCCTGTGCCGTCGCGTCGGGGGCTCCGCGTCGGATCGCTCACGACGGTGTGCCCCTGTCCGTTGTCGCTGGGCTCGGCGCTGTCGCCGCGATCGGGGATCTCCTCTGCCTCGCCCTGTATCCGGGTTGCGTCCGAGGATGCGGGCTCCGACGCATCCGTCCGCGTGTCCGCGCGCATGGCGACGGGCGTCTGTCGTGGCGGCTGCAGTGAGGAGGCGGTGTCCACCGCCGCGTCTCCGACGATCTCTCGAATGATGTCCTCGAGAAGCCGATCCGCGTTCGATTGAGGAGCGGTTCGGCCCTGGGCTCGTTCCGGAACGGCGTCGGGCTCGTCACTCAGCGCTGCTGCCGTCGCGGCATCCCAGTCGATCACCGCGGCGGGCCGGCTGGAAGCAGGTGCGTGTTCCGGAACCTGCGCGTTCGAAGACCCCTGCGGATCGATCGCCGCGGGACGGATCGTCGCCGTCCGTGCCGGACCGGTGAGTGGTGATCCTTCTGCGCTCCGCGGTGCTGCACTCGGAGCCCGGAACTGGTCGGCGGCGGCGGGCGGGCTCGATGGGACCGGTGCTGTGTGATCGACGTCGTCGGTCTGGACGCGGTGCGAGGAGATCGCCGGCTCGAGGCTCGGTTCCGTGCTCGCTTGCAGCGGTGGTGCTGACGTCGGGGGCGGCGCGTCGTTCGGTCTGGTGGCGGAAGGAGTGGTGACGGGTTCCGGCTCGACCTGATGGCGTCTGCGGTGGAACCATCCACGCCCGCTCTGTGCCATTCCGACTACTCCCACTGTCCCGCATCACGTCACGGATCGCGCGCTTTCGGACCCGCCTCCAAGCTTAACCGCCCCCGCCGT
>JAPSJU010000361.1 GCA_031178025.1 Agromyces sp.
CCGACTCGCGTCGACGTCATCTACCGGCGCGTGGACGACGAGTTCCTCGATCCGCAGCAGTTCCGGCCCGACTCGGTGCTCGGCGCGCCAGGCCTCATGCTCGCCGCCCGTCTCGGGCACGTCACCATCGCGAACGCCGTCGGCAACGGCGTCGCGGACGACAAGCTCGTCTACACGTACGTGCCCGAACTCATCCGCTACTTCCTCGGTGAGGAGCCGATCCTCCCGAACGTCGACACGTGGCGGCTCGAGGAGCCCGAGGCGCTCGCCGAGGTGCTCGATCGCCTGGACGAACTCGTCGTGAAACCGGTCGACGGCTCCGGGGGGAAGGGATTGGTGGTTGGTCCGGATGCCTCGCGCAACGAGCTCGCCGAACTGCGCGCTCGCCTGGTCGCCGACCCACGCGGCTGGATCGCGCAACCCGTCGTGCAGCTCTCGACGATCCCGACGCTCGTCGAGGACGGCATGCGCCCGCGGCACGCCGACCTGCGGCCCTTCGCCGTCAACGACGGCACGGACGTATGGGTGCTGCCGGGCGGACTCACCCGTGTCGCGCTGCCCGAGGGCCAGCTCGTCGTGAACTCGAGCCAGGGCGGCGGATCGAAGGACACCTGGGTGCTTGGCGGCGCGCCGGCGGCCGGGTCGCCGCCCGGCGTCCGGGTGAGTGACATCCGTGGCCTCGTGGCAGACCAGGCTGCACCGCAGACGTCGTCGATCCCGGTGATCGGCACGCCCGCGGCCGCACGCCCGGGCGTCTCGGATACCGGCCTGCTTCCGCCTGAGACCTCCCCCCAGGACGCTGAGGCGCCCGCCCGCCAGCAGCAGCAGCAACAGCAGCAGCTGCGCGCGTCGGATGGGTCGGGCCCTGCATGCTGAGCCGCATCGCCGAGTCGCTCTTCTGGATCGGCCGCTATATCGAGCGCAGCGATGGCACCGCACGCATCCTCGACGTGCACCTGCAGCTCCTCCTCGAGGACCCGTGGATCGATGAGGACACCGCATGCCGCTCGCTCCTGTCCGTCATGGGCAGCGAGGCGAACCCGGATGCGCCGCTCGGACGCAACGATGTCATCACGCTGCTCGCCGTCGACCCCGCCAACGCGGCGTCGATCGCGCACTCGATCGCCGCCGCTCGCGAGAACGCACGGCGGGCGCGCGAGATCGTCTCCACCGAGCTGTGGGAGGCCCTCAACCAGACGAACGCTCGGATGCCGCGACGGGTCGCCGGTGACAAGGCGCACGAGTTCTTCCGCTGGGTCCGCGACCGGTCCGCCCTCGCGATCGGGGTCGTCGACTCGGCGACGAGCCGCGACGAGGCGTGGCACTTCTTCTCACTCGGGCGCGCGCTCGAGCGAGCGGACATGACGGCGCGGCTGCTCGCCACGCGCTCGCTCACCGAGGCTTCCGGCCCGAGCTGGACCACGATCCTCCGAAGCTGCGGCGGCTACGAGGCGTACCTGCGCAGTTACCGGGGCGTGCCCTCGACGCAGTCCGCGGCGGAGTTCCTGCTGCTGGATCGGCTGTTCCCGAGGTCGATCATCTCGAGTGTCATCCGAGCTGAGGAATCGCTTCGCGAGATCGACCCACCGGCTGGTCGCGTGGGCGTCACCGATCAGGCGCGGCGGCTCCTCGGCCAGATCCGCTCCGACCTCGAGTATCGCCCGATCGCCGACATCCTCGCCGACCTCTCGGGGCACATGGAGCACATCCAGGCGGTCACCTCCGCGGCGAGCGAGGCCATCAAGCTGCGCTACTTCCCGACGAGCGTCGTGCCGGTCTGGATCGGGGAGGTCTCGTGAGCCGCATCCGCATCGTGCATCGAACCGGCTTCAACTATGTCGAGGCGGCGACGGCCTCGTACAACGAGGCACGCATGCTGCCGCACTCCGGCGGCGAGCAGTTCGTGCTGCAGGCCGGCCTCGACATCAGTCCTGCCGCGTCGCAGCACTCCTACGTCGACTACTGGGGCACTCGCGTGTCGACGTTCGAGGTGCTCACGCCGCACCGCGAGCTGTCGGTCACCGCGACGAGCCTCGTCGAGGTGCGACCGTCGCTCGCCCGGCGCGCGGAACTCGGGTGGGAGGAGCTCGCGGCGGTCGCGACCTCGACGATCGGCCTCGTCGAGGCATCCACCGTGTCACCGGCCACTGAGCCTCCCGAGGAGGTGACGGCGCTCGCCGCGGAGATCGCCGCGGAGGGCGCGCCGGTCGGCGAGACTGCTCTCGAGATCTGCCGGGCCGTCGGCGCGGGGGTGGAGTACATGCCGGGCGTCACCGGTGTGCATTCGACGGCGCGCGAGGCGTGGGCCGAGCGGAAGGGCGTCTGCCAGGACATCGCGCACGTCGCGCT
>JAPSJU010000362.1 GCA_031178025.1 Agromyces sp.
TCGGGGAGCGCGATCGCGTCGCGGATGACGGTGACCGCCCGCGAGCCGGCCTGCAACGCGTACCCGCCCATCGCTGCGAGGGCGCCCGATGCTGCGGCCACGCCGGCCCAACCGAGGAACGTGCGACGGTCGACGCCCGCAGCCCCGCCGAGCGGTGGGCGTGACGCGGCGTCCGGCGCCGCTCGCGCCGACGCCGTTCGCGGCAGCCGCTGCACCAGGATCCGCAGGGCCACCACGGTCGCGATGCCGGCGACCGCCGACGGGGCGATGGCGAGCATCGGCGGGTTGGCCCGTGTGGACGCGGCGACGGCGCCGACGAGGGCGATGACGCCGACGAGCACCTGTCCCCACGGCGCCCGTCGCGCCTCGAGCACGCCGGCGGCTGCCGCGACGGCGACGAGCACGATGCCGATGCCGACGAGGAGGGCCGCCTTGTCGGCGGTGCCGAAGAGGGCGATCGCGGCATCCTTCGCCCACGGCGGCGCGAGGTCGATGAGGAGGGACCCGACGACGACGAACGGACTCGACGGCGGCGCGAGCAGGGCCGCCGCGAGTTCGCCGACGCCCGCCCCGAAGGCGACGGATGCCGCACCGGCGACCGCCGGCCACGTCCGACCGCGACGCACACCGCTTCGCTCGGGCATGCGCTCAGCGTAACCCCGCGACCGGCGCCCGCGTCGGGGGCATGTGCGAGCATGGGGCGGATGCGATGAAGCGGATGCGATGAGAGGGACCGGATGACCACCCACATGGCCGACGCGCACGACCTGATCGAGGTGCGCGGCGCTCGCGAGAACAACCTGAGGAACGTGTCGCTCGACATCCCGAAGCGACGGCTCACGGTGTTCACCGGGGTGTCGGGCTCGGGAAAGTCCAGCCTCGTCTTCGGCACCATCGCCGCCGAGTCGCAGCGACTCATCAACGAGACCTACTCGGCGTTCCTGCAGACGTTCATGGGCTCGCCGTCGCGTCCCGAGGTCGACAGCCTGCGCAACATCTCGGCGGCGATCATCGTCGACCAGGAGCGCATGGGCGCCAACTCGCGCTCGACGGTCGGCACCGCGACCGACGCCCACGCGATGCTGCGCATCATCTTCTCCCGGCTCGGCACGCCCCACGTGGGGCCGAGCTTCCACTTCAGCTTCAACACGCCGGCGGGCATGTGCGCCCGCTGCGAGGGCATGGGCGTCGTCAACGACATCGACATCGACGAGCTCGTCGACCGCGACAGGTCGCTCGTCGAGGGGGCGATCACGATCCCCGGCTACACGGCCGACGGCTGGATGGTGCGCATCTACAGCGAGTCGGGCTTCCTCGATCCCGATAAGAAGATCCGCGACTACACCGACGCGGAGCTGCACGACTTCCTCTACAAGGAGCCCGTCAAGGTCAAGATCCAGAGCATCAACATGAGCTACGAGGGTCTCGTGCCGAAGATCCAGAAGAGCATGCTCACGAAGGATCGCGACGCGATGCAGCCGCACATCAGGGCCTTCGTCGACCGCGCCGTCACGTTCACCGCCTGCCCCGAGTGCGGTGGGTCACGGCTCAACCAGGAGGCGCTCGCCTCGAAGATCAAGGGCATCAACATCGCGGATGCCGCCGCCATGCAGATCTCGGACCTCGCCGCGTGGCTCGACGACCTCGAGGACCCGAGCATCGCCCCGGTCGTCGACACGCTGAAGCAGACGGTCGACTCCTTCGTCGAGATCGGCCTCGGCTACCTGAGCCTCGACCGCAGCTCGGGCACGCTCTCCGGCGGCGAGGCGCAGCGCGTGAAGATGATCCGTCACCTCGGCTCGCCGCTCAGCGACATCACCTACGTGTTCGACGAGCCGACGGCAGGGCTCCACCCCCACGACATCCAGCGCATGAACGAACTGCTCCTCCGCCTGCGCGACAAGGGCAACACCGTGCTCGTCGTCGAGCACAAGCCCGAGGTGGTGGAGATCGCCGACCACGTGGTCGACCTCGGGCCGGGTGCGGGCGCAGCGGGCGGCACGATCTGCTTCGAGGGCGACGTCGCCGGGCTGCGCGCCTCCGACACGCTGACGGGCCGGCACCTCGACCACCGCGCCCGGCTGCGCGATTCCGTGCGCTCGGCCTCCGGGCACCTCGAGATCCGCGACGCACGACAGCACAACCTGCAGGGCGTCGACGTCGACGTGCCGCTCGGGGTGCTGACGGTCGTCACCGGGGTCGCCGGTTCAGGCAAGTCCTCGCTCATCCACGGCAACGTGCCGAAGCACTCCAACGTCGTGGTCGTCGACCAGTCGCCGATCCGCGGCTCGCGCCGTTCGAATCCCGCGACCTACACGGG
>JAPSJU010000363.1 GCA_031178025.1 Agromyces sp.
AGTACGTGCTGCACGCCGGCGGCGCATCCCGCCGCAAGAACCTCGAGGCGCTGGCGGAGGCATGGCCGCACGTGCATCGAGAGCGGCCGAGCCTCGGTCTCGTCCTCGTCGGCCCGCCGCATCGCCGGCGCACGGAGCTCTTCGAGGGGATGCCGGGCGTGGTGCTCGCCGGCCGCCTGCCCGATGCGGTCATGCCGGGCGTCGTCGCATCCGCCCGGGTCGTCGTGGTGCCCTCGCTGTACGAGGGATTCGGGCTGCCCGCGCTCGAGGCGATGGCGGCGAACGTCCCGGTCGTCGCCGCCGCGACGAGTGCCCTGCCGGAGGTGGTCGGCGGCGCCGGCATCCTCGTCGAACCGACGGGCCCCGGCATCGCGAGCGGCCTGCTCGACGCGACGCACGGCAACGGGACCGGCACACTCGTCCGTGCGGCGCGCGAACGCGCCGCCGGCTTCACCTGGGAGCGCTGCGCCGAGGCGCACGCCCGCATCTGGTCATCGCTCGCCTGACCGGGTCATCCGCGGTTCGCGAGCGTCCGCAGCACGTCCGTCGGGAATCGCCCGGTGGCACCCAGCGCCTCGGGCAGCAGCGCGGCTGCGGCTTCGAGCGCGTCGCACGAGGCGTCGACCGCCTCCCGCGGTGCCGCCCTCGCCGACGCGAGCAGTTCCGCGAGCGGCATCCCCGGCTCGAATCGCACGAATCGCGACGTGCCGGGCGTGACCACCGACTCGTGGTCCCGGAACTTGAAGGCGCCGCCGTCGAGCGGAGGGTCGAGCGTGGTCCACACCGCAGGGATCCCGTACGCATCCGCCGTGACCAGCCCGTGCAGGGATGTGGTGACGACCGCGCCACTGGCGGAGATCTCGCGGACCACGCGTCGTGCGGGCTGGTGCACGTCCACGATCCGCACGCTCAGGCCCCGCGTCTCCGCGAGCGCCAGGAACGGCCGGTGCGAGCGGTGATGGCCGTGCGGCACGAGGGCGACGTCCCACCGCCGCTCCGCGCGCGGCCGGTGGCGCGCAACGAGGATCCCCGGATCACCGAGCGCGACGTCGCCGGTCGCCCCGATCAGGTCGCGAGTCAGGTGCCCGCGTACTGCGAGCACCCGCGCTCGCGGCAGCCGGTGGGGATGCTCGCGCATGAGGCCGCTCCCCCAGATCACGCCGTCCCAGTCGGCGGGCAGGAACTCCAGGATGCTGCCGACGCCCGCGAGCCGGGCACGGGTGGCGACGCGGTGGATCGGGAGCACCCCGTACTCGGGAAGCAGCCACGGCGTGAGGTCGTCACCGAAGTTGGGGTGTCCGTCCCACCAGTGCGTCGGCACCACCAGGCCACCGCGCCACATCGGGCGTCGCAGCGAGGCGAGTGCGACGCGGCGCAGCTGGCGGACGCGGCGGGTGAGCGCGCCGTTGTAGCTCATCCCCCACCCTCGGCTCGACGGGATGCCGCAGCGTACAGCCGCTCGTAGGCGTGCGCGACGCGGTCCCAGGTGAACTCGCCCACGCGTGCGCGCCCGGCGGCGGCGAGCTGCGAACGCAGCCCGTCGTCGGCACTGACACGCGCCAGTGCATCGCCGAGCGCGACCGTGTCCTCGGGATCGACGAGGATCGCATCGACACCGTCGCGCACGAACTCGCCCGCGCCTCCTCGGTTCGTCATGACCAGCGGCGCACCGCTGCGCCACGCCTCGAGTGCCACGATGCCGAACGCCTCCATGCGGCTCGGGACCACCACGGCGAGCGCGGCCGACATGGCGGCGGCGACCTCGTCGGCGTCCAGCCGGCCCGTGAACTCGACCCGATCCCGCACCCCGAGCTGTTCCGCGGTGATCCGCAGGGCGTCCCGCTCGGCTCCATCGCCCGCGATGACCAGCCGGATGTCGCGATCGAGCCGTGACCGGGCGAATGCGTCGATCAGCAGGTCGAAGCCCTTCATACGGCCAAGGCGCCCGACGCCGAGGAGGTATCTGCCGCCCGGAGATCGCCCCGGAGCATCCGGAGGGTCGAGGACGACGCCGTTCGGCACCACGATGCCGCCGGTCAGCCCGTGATTCGCCCGGAGGTCGTCGAGTACGAACCGCGACGGCGCGGTGACCGCCGCCGCAGCGGCCAACGCGCGTCGCAGGGCGACGCGCAGCACCCGCGAGCGCGAGAAGAGCGCGTGATCGTCGGCGACCGTCTCGCCGTGCGACGTGACGATGAGCGGCAGCGAGAAGCGCCGCGCCATCGCGAGCGCATAGGCACCGTTCGGGCCGAAGCACTGGACGTGCAGGACATCGGGCTTGAACCGCCGCCGAGCGTCC
>JAPSJU010000364.1 GCA_031178025.1 Agromyces sp.
CGTTCGGGGTCGCCTACCAGCTGTGCGACGACGACCTCGGGCTGTTCGGCTCGACGGCGGTGACCGGCAAGTCGACCCTCTCCGACCTCCGCGACGGCAAGCGGACCGAGCACATCCGGGTCGCGCACGAACGCGCGGGCGACCTCGACCGCGCCGTCATCGACGACGTGCTCGGCCGATCGACCGCGGACGACGTCGACGCCCGGCGCGTGCGAGAGATCGTCACTGCGACCGGTGCACGGCGCGCCGTGCACGAGCTCATCGACGCGCACCTGGAACTCGGCAGTCGAGTGGCCGAGGAGGCGCTCCCGCGCCCGCTCGCCGAGCACCTCATCGATCTCGCCCGCGCACTGCGCGGACGCGCACGCTGACACCCTGCATCCCAAGGAGGACCGAATGACCGCCACCCCCGAGAGCCGGCACGAGGAAGCACCGGCGGCCGCCGCCTGGACCAGGGGCCGGGTCGGCCTGTGGCTGATCGGCGCCCGCGGTTCCGTCGCCACCGCAGCCGTCGTCGGCATCCGCGCGCTCGCGGCGCGGCTCGCGCCGCCGACGGGATGCACGACGGCAGGGTCGGCGTTCACGGGGGTTCCGCTTCCGGGCTTCGACGAGATCGTCATCGGCGGCCACGACGTGAGCGACGTGCCACTCGTCCGGCGCGCGCAGCTCCTCGCCGAGGCGGGCATGCTCCCCGCGCCCATCGTCGCCGGCGTCCGGTCCGATCTCGCCGAGGTGGATGCGGAGGTGCGACGCGGCCACGCCGCGACCGCCCACGATGAGAGCCAGGCGAGCGCCATCCTTCGCCTCGCCGCAGACATCTCGGACTTCCGCATCCGCCACTCCCTCGCCCACGTCGTCGTGATCGACGTGTCCTCGACCGAGGCCCTCCCCGCCGATCGTCCCGAATTCCACGATCCTGAGCTGCTCGCCGCCGCGCTCGCCGACCCGGCGCAACGCGTGCTCCCGCCCAGTTCCGTCGCCGCCCTCGCGGCGGTCGAGTCGGGCAGCGCCTACGCGTGCTTCACCCCGTCGGCCGGACTGTGGCTTCCCGCGTTGCGAACGCTCGCCGACCGGCGCGGCATCCCGTACGCCGGACAGGACGGGAAGACGGGCGAGACGCTCCTGCGGACCGTCCTCGCGCCCATGTTCACCGAGCGCGGCATGCACGTCCGGTCGTGGGCCGGCACGAACCTCCTCGGCGGCGGCGACGGCGCGACGCTCGCCGACCCGGCGGCGGTGCAGAGCAAGCTCGCCTCGAAGAACCGCGGGCTCGTGAGCCTCGTCGGCGACCATGTCGTCGCCCCGCTGCACATCGACAACGTGCCCGACCTCGGCGACGTGAAGACGGCATGGGACCACGTGCATGCCGAGGGGTTCCTGTCCACCCGCATCACCCTGCAGACCACGTGGAGCGCCTACGACTCGATGCTCGCCGCTCCCCTGGTGATCGACCTCGCCCGGCTGCTCTCGCTCGCGGATGCCGCGGGGCAGACCGGCCCGCTCCCGGCGATGGGCTTCTTCTTCAAGGATCCGTGGGGCAGTGACGTGCACGCGTTCGCCGACCAGGCGACCGCGCTGCGGTCGTGGGCGACCGACACGGCGTTGTCGCTGGCGCCGGAGGCGATCTCGATCGGCAACGCCAGGTGACGAGGCTCGCCGACGTCCTGGACCTCGTGCGGGCTCCCGCGATGCTCACCGTGCTCGGCGACACCGCGGTGGGCGCGTACGCGAGCGGCGGGCGGATCTCGGGCCGCGCCTGGCTGCTCCCGTTCGCCTCGGCCGCGCTCTACAGCGGCGGCATGGCGCTGAACGACTGGGCGGACCGGGACGTCGACGCGGCGGAGCGGCCCGAGCGACCCATCCCGTCAGGACGCGTGCGGCCGGATCACGCACTCGCGATCGCGGCGGCGTGCGGGCTCGCGGGGCTCGGGCTGGCCGCGGCGGGCGGGGGGCGGCGCTCCGTCGCCGTCGCCGTCCCGCTCGTCGCCGCCATCGTCGGCTACGACCTGGCCGCGAAGCCGACGTGGGCGGGGCCCATCGTGATGGCCGCCTGCCGCACGCTCGACGTGATGATGGGCGCGCAGGGCTCCCCGCGGGCACTGCCCGCCGCGCTCACGGTCGGCACGCACACGGCGGCCGTCACCGCGCTCTCACGCGGGGAGGTGCACGGCGCGTCGGCCGCCGACGTCGGCGTCGTCCTGGCGATGACGGGCGCCGCGGCGGCCTCGATCGACGCAGCCGCACCCGCGGTGTCGTCTCCCGGGGCACGGGTCGCGGGCGCC
>JAPSJU010000365.1 GCA_031178025.1 Agromyces sp.
GGCAGGCTGTAAGCGCTTGCATAACGTCTCGCACGCTGCTACCGTCGCTCGCAGTCGGTGGCACGGGGTCGTGCCGGAAAATCGGGAGTCAAGGATGACGCAACGCGCGCGCGCTCGCAGCTGGTTCGCTACAGGATTGGCGAGTGCCGTCGCGGCATCCGCCCTCGTCTTCGCCCCGGGCCTCGCTGCCTCGGCTGAGGAGCCCCGTACCTTCGCCCTCGTCGGCTCGGTGCAGTCCGAGCTCGGGTGCCCGGGCGACTGGGATCCGGCGTGCGCCGAGACCGAGCTGCTGCCGACGGGCACCGCCGGCGTGTACGCGAGCGAGTTCGTCGTCCCGGCCGGCAGCTACGCGTACAAGGTCGCGGTGAACGACTCGTGGGACGAGTCGTACGGCCTCAACGGCGGCGGCGACGACATCCCGCTCACCGTCGCCGGCGACACCGCCCTGCGCTTCATCTTCGACGACACGCTGAAGCGGGTCGGGCTCGAGGCGACCGCGCTGCGCGGCGCGTACGACGAGGCCGCCGACGCCTCGCTCGCCGTCGACCCCGTGCGCCAGCCCGGCAGCGACGAGACCTTCTACTTCGTGATGACCGACCGATTCGAGAACGCCGACCCCTCGAACGACCAGGGCGGGCTCACGGGCGACGCCCTCACGACCGGCTTCGATCCGGCGCACAAGGGCTTCTTCCAGGGCGGCGACCTCGCCGGCCTGCGCAGCCGGCTCGATTACATCGAGGGGCTCGGCACGAGCGCCATCTGGCTGACGCCGAGCTTCAAGAACCGCCCGGTGCAGGGCGAGGGCGCGAACGCGAGCGCCGGGTACCACGGCTACTGGGTCACGGACTTCACCCAGATCGATCCGCACCTCGGCACGAACGCCGAGCTCCAGGCGCTGATCGCCGACGCCCATGCGCGCGGCATCAAGGTCTACTTCGACATCATCACGAACCACACGGCCGACGTCATCGACTACGAAGAGGGCCAGCACAGCTACATCGACCAGGCGACCGAGCCCTACCGCGACGCCGACGGCAACGTGATCGACCTCGCCGACTACGCCGACGGCACGACGCCGTTCCCGCCGCTCGACGCGGCGACGAGCTTCCCCTACACGCCGACGGTCGCCCCGGAGGACGCCGAGCTCAAGGTGCCGTCCTGGCTGAACGACCCCACGCTCTACCACAACCGCGGCGACTCGACGTGGGAGGGCGAGTCGGTCACCTACGGCGACTTCGTCGGGCTGGACGACCTCATGACCGAGCACCCGACGGTCGTGAGCGGCTTCGTCGACGTCTACCAGCAGTGGATCGACCTCGGCATCGACGGCTTCCGCATCGACACGGCCAAGCACGTGAACTTCGAGTTCTGGGAGCAGTGGTCGACGCAGGTGCTCGACTACGCGCACGCCGCAGGCAAGCCCGACTTCTTCATGTTCGGCGAGGTCTACGACGCCGATCCGGTGAAGCTCTCGCCCTACGTGCGCAAGACCGACATGAACTCGGTGCTCGACTTCACGTTCCAGTCGCAGGCCGTGAGCTTCGCGGCCGGCAACTCGGCGAAGAACCTGCAGTCGCTCTTCGCCGGCGACGACTACTACACGACACCCGACTCCTCCGCCACGGCGCTGCCGACCTTCCTCGGCAACCACGACATGGGACGCGTCGGCCACTTCCTGCAGTCGACGGATGCCCCGCTGCAGCGCGACGAGCTGGCCCACGAGCTGCTCTTCCTCACGCGTGGGCAGCCGGTGGTCTACTACGGCGACGAGCAGGGCTTCGCCGGCATCGGGGGCGACCAGAGCGCCCGGCAGTCCCTGTTCCCGACGCAGGTTCCCGAGTACCAGAACCAGCCGCTCGTCACGGGTGAGGCCTTCGGCACGGGGGAGCACTTCGCCACCGACGCCCCGCTCTACGGGCACATCGCCGCGCTCGCCGCGCTCCGCGAGGCGCACTCCGCCCTCGAGACGGGCGCGCAGATCGAACGCCACGCCGACAGCGGCGCCGGCGTGTACGCGTTCTCGCGAGTCGACCGGGTCGAGAAGACCGAGATCCTCGTCGCCGCGAACAACGCGAACGAACCCCGCACGGTGCAGGTGCCGACCCTGACGAAGGACGGCGTGTTCTCGCCGCTGTACGGCACCGACGGCTCCGTCGTCGCGGACGCCGACGGGGTGGCATCCGTCACCGTGCCCGCCCTCGGCACCGTGGTGCTGAAGGCCGACCGGACGGTGAGCGCGCCCGACGCGGCATCCGCCATCTCGATCTCCGCCCCGAC
>JAPSJU010000366.1 GCA_031178025.1 Agromyces sp.
CCCTCGGTACGGCCGTACACGGCCGCCGACGACGAGAAGATCAAGCGGTCGACGCCGGCGGACTCCATGCCCTGGAGCAGCGAGGCGAGACCGCCGAGGTTCTCGGCGTAATACCAGGCCGGTCGTGCGACCGACTCGGCGACGGCCTTGCGGGCGGCGAAGTGCATGACCGCCTCGACGTCCTCCGCCTCGAGGATCGACGCGATCCGGAGTGCCGCATCGGGCGCCGTGAGCGACATCGTGCGCAACTCCCCCGGCTCGAGGCGACCGGGGATGCCGGAACTGAGGTCGTCGACGACCACGAGGTCATCTCCTCGCTCGCGGAGCGCTGAGAGGACGTGGCCGCCGATGTACCCGGCGCCGCCCGTGACGAGGATTCGCACCATGACAGCATAGGCGGAGCATCCGCTGGGTCGCGGCGGGCGGCCTCGGGCGGCGACATAGACTGGAGCGTCGCGCCAGGAGGCGCACCTCGGCCGCAGAGGAGAAACGGACACGCATGAGGATCGCCGTCGTCGCACTGGGGAAGATCGGTCTTCCCCTCGCCGTGCAGTTCGCCTCGAAGGGCCACCAGGTCACCGGCGTCGACGTCAATGCCACGACGGTCGGGCTCGTCAACCAGGGTGTCGCACCGTTCCCCGGCGAGGCCCACCTCGACGAACTCCTCGGCACGGCCGTCGCCGAAGGCCGGCTCAGCGCGACGACCGACTACTCCGCCGCGATCCCCGACGCCGACGCCGTCGTCCTGGTGGTTCCCCTGTTCGTCGACGAGGAGGCGCGCCCCGACTTCGCCTGGATGGACGCGGCGACGCGGTCGCTGGCGGAGCACCTGTCCCCCGGCACGCTCGTCTCCTACGAGACCACGCTTCCGGTCGGCACGACGCGCTCACGGTGGAAGCCGCTGATCGAGGAGGTGTCCGGCCTCACCGAGGGCGTCGACTTCCACCTCGTCTTCTCCCCCGAGCGCGTGTTGACGGGCCGCGTGTTCGCCGACCTTCGGAAGTACCCGAAGCTCGTCGGGGGGCTCAGCGCCGAGGGTGCCGAACGCGCCGTCGACTTCTACGAGCAGGTCCTCGACTTCGATGAGCGCGACGACCTGCCGAAGGGCAATGGCGTGTGGGACCTCGGCTCAGCGGAAGCGGCGGAGCTCGCGAAGCTCGCCGAGACCACCTACCGCGACGTGAACATCGGCCTGGCGAACCAGTTCGCCCGCTTCGCGGAGACCGCCGGCATCGACATCTACGAGGTCATCGAGGCGTCGAACTCGCAGCCGTTCAGCCATATCCACCGGCCGGGCATCGCGGTCGGCGGTCACTGCATCCCGGTGTATCCGCGCCTCTACCTCTGGAACGATCCCGAGGCGACGATCGTGAGTGCCGCCCGCGCCGCGAACGCCGGCATGCCGGCGCATGCGGTCGCCATGCTCGAGGGCGCGATCGGCGACCTCGACGGCCTGCGCGTGGCGATCCTGGGCGCCGCCTACCGCGGAGGCGTGAAGGAGACGGCCTTCTCGGGCGTCTTCCCGCTGGCCGAGTCCCTCCGGAGCAGGGGCGCACATGTGCTCGTGCACGATCCGCTGTACTCGGCCGATGAGCTCGAAGGGCTCGGCTTCCATCCGCTCGCGCTCGGCAGCCCCGTCGACGCGGCCATCGTCCACACCGACCATGCGGAGTACCGCACCCTCGTGCCGGCCGACCTGCCCGGCACGCGAGCCCTCATCGACGGACGGCGAGTGACGGATGCCGGCGCGTGGAGCGGCATCATCCACCGCGTCATCGGCCGCCCTGCCTGATCGATGGCCGTCATCGGGGACAGCGTCGTCCGCCTGAGATCCTCCGCCGTACCGACCTTCCTCCTCCTCTGGGCGGCGATCGCGGCCCTCGGCCTGGCCTGGGCGGCGGCGACCCCCATGGCGGCCAGCCCTGACGAACCTGCCCACATCATCAAGGCCGCTGCGGTGGTCCGGGGCGACTGGCTGGGAACGCCGACCGGACGTGCCGGCTTCACGGAGGTCGAGGTGCCCTCGGGCGTGGCGGCGGCATGGAGCTGGACGTGCACCGCCTACGACGAGACGATGCCGGCGTCCTGCCAGGGCGCGTTCCGGAACGGGTCCGAGCCCATCGCCGCCGAGACCTCGGCCGGACTCTACAACCCCGTGTACTACCTCATGGTCGGCGTGCCGACGCTGCTCACGGATGATCCACGCGTGGCCGTGTATGCGATGCGAGCACTGACCGCGATCATCTGCGGGTTCTTCTTCGCGGCGGCCGC
>JAPSJU010000064.1 GCA_031178025.1 Agromyces sp.
CGGGTTGCCGCGAGAATCCAGGATCTCGCGTGCGCCTACAGCTTCGATGATTGCCACAGTGAACTCCTCTGTGATGGGGGTGTGCGTCGGACGACTCCGTCGTGATCCGCGGTTCAGTCTAGTGACGTGCACGGTGCCGCGACATTCGTCACGGGGCGGCTGCCGGCCGGCGGACGCCGATTCATCGATCTCCGGCGCGCGGTACGCAACGGGCTAGGCGGTGAGGTCGCGGAAGGCGAGCGACGAGGCATCCGTCGTCTCGGCCGTGACGTTCGCGAACGCGTCGAAGCCGTCGGCCGTCACCCTCTCCAGCAGGGCCCGCATGTTCTTCACGCGTCGCTCGAAGCGCACGCGCGCGCCGGATGCCACGAGCTCGTGCTTGAGTGCGAGCAGCGTCGCGGGCGGCACCTCGGCGTCGTAGACGAGCACGACCGAACGAGGACGCCCGTCATCACGCACGGCGAGCAGGTCCACGATGCGCTCGAAGCCGATCGAGAAGCCGCAGGCCGGCACCTCCTGTCCGAGGAAGCGCCCGATCATGTGGTCGTACCTGCCGCCGCCTCCGAGCGAGTAGCCGAAGTCGGGATGCGCGATCTCGAAGATCGTGCCCGTGTAGTACCCCATGCCGCGCACGAGCGTCGGGTCGAACTCGATGGCCGCGTCGGGCAGCGCGGCGCGGAGCGCGAGCAGGTCGGCGTACGCGCCCTGGTCGAGCCACGCGGGAGGCGCCACCACACCGTCGTGCAGGTGCCAGTCGGCGGCGGTGAGGGCCTCGAGCTCCGTCGCGACCTCCGCATCGCCCGTGATGGCCCCGATCTCGCGCAGCTCCGCCGCCACTCCCCCCGTGCCGATCTTGTCGAGCTTGTCGATGGTGATCAGCGCGCGCTCGCGAAGCCCGTCGGGTACACCCCATGAGCCGAGGATGCCCGCGAGGATGCGCCGATCGTTCAGCCGGATCGTGCACCCGCCGAGCCCGAGCGCCTCGAGCGTCGCGACGGTGGCCGTGAGCAGCTCGAGCTCGGCGAGCTGGCCGGCCTCGCCGATGATGTCGATGTCGCACTGCACGAACTGGCGATACCGGCCCTTCTGGGGGCGCTCCGCCCGCCACACGGGCGCGATCTGGATCGACCGGAACACGGGCGGAAGCGCGGCACGGTGCGTCGCGTAGAAGCGCGCGAGCGGCACCGTGAGGTCGTAGCGCAGGCCCAGGTCGGCGAGCGCGAGGGCGTCGCCGGATGCGGCGGCCGCCGCCAGGTCCTCGGACGTGATCCCGCGCTTCATCACGGCGAACGCCAGCTTCTCGTTGTCGCCGCCGAGCCCCGCGTGCAGTCGCGACGCATCCTCCATCACGGGCGTCTCGATCTCGTCGAAGCCGTGCGCCGAGTACACGCCGCGGATCACGCCGAGGGCGTGCTCGCGCCTGGCCTTCTCGGCGGGCAGGAAGTCGCGCATGCCGCGCGGAGGGGTGACGGATGCGGCCATGCCGACCATTCTTCCAGCACGCGGCGGGCCGGCCGCGCGGACGCACGGCACGGACGGTCGGCGGCGGGGGCGGCTGCGCTCTGGGCTGCGGCCGAGCGGCGGCGTCAGCCGAACACGTCGAGGTCGACGCCGCGCTCGTGCGCCGCCCGCTGCAGCGCCTCGGCCTCGTCGATGCCGACGGCGAGGTACACGTGCAGGCCGTCGGCGTCGTCGCGCAGCAGGTACTCGAAGTCGGTCGTCACGATCACGATGTCGTCGTCGTCGAGGTAGCGCCATCGGACCCGCACCATCGAGATCCGATCGGTGAGCGCCGAGACCGCGCGGATCTCGGGCACCGCCGAGGCGAGCCCGAGCACGCGATAGAGCTGGTGCGACGCAGCGAGGCCCGCCGACATGTCGGCCCGGCTCTCGAGCGCGCCGGCGAAGTCGTCGGTGACGATCATGCCCGGCAACCCCCACAGCGCGGCGGTGCGCTCGGCGTCGAACGCGCCGAGCGACGCGGCGTACGCGTCGAAGAACCGGATGAGGCGCGCTTCATCGATGCCCATGCACCGACGCTACGCCGATCGGCCCTCCGCACGCGAGCCCTGTGCGTCCGCCTCCCCGGCGGGAGGCCCCGGCCGGCGCGACGCCTCCTCGGTGCGTACGGCGGCCTCGAATCCGCGCACGGCGGAGCGCAGCGCCCGTTCGGCGTCGAGCCCCTGCGCTCGGGCGGATGCGACGAGCCCGAGCAGCACGTCGCCGAGCTCGTCCTCCGTGGAGGGGGAGACCGCCGGTGCGGCATCCGACACCGTGACGCCGACCTTCTCGGCCTTGCCGAGCACCTTCTGCGCGAGTGCGAGCGCCGGCATGCCGCGCGGGATCCCGTCGAGCACGCTCGTGCGGTGCGGCTTCTCGTCGGCCTTCAGATCGTCCCAGAAGGCGACGACGTCGGCGGCGGTGGACGCCTCGCGGTCGCCGAACACGTGTGGATGCCGCGACACCATCTTCGCCGTCATATGACGGGCGACGTCGTCGATGTCGAAGTCCTCACCGGCCGTGTGCGCGGCGATGTCGGCGTGGAAGAGCACCTGGTAGAGCACGTCCCCGAGCTCCTCGATCATCTCGGCGCGGTCGCCCGTCTCGATCGCGTCGATGAGCTCCCAGCTCTCCTCCACGAGGTACTGCACGAGGCTCTCGTGGGTCTGCTCGGCGTCCCAGGGGCATCCGCCCGGGGCCCGCAACCTGGCCACCATCGCCACCAGCTCGGTGAGTCCCTCGTGCGGTGCGGTGCGGGCGTCGCTCATGCGGCCAGCCTACGTCGGAGCGTCCCGCGCCGGTCGCTGCAGCACCCCGCCGCGCACGAGCACGGATCTCCACGGCCATAGGATGGAACGAGGAGTGCCGGGAAGTCTGGTCGGCGAAACCGATTGGAGACCCTGTGAACTTCCTCCGCTCCGAGCGCTGGTCCGCCGCCCTGCTCCTGATCGCCGCGGTCGTGGGCCTCGTCATCGCGAACCTTCCCGTCGGCTCGGGTCTGCTCGCGTTGCGCGATGAGCATCTGGACCTTTCGTGGATCGGGCTCGACCTCTCAGCCGGCCACTGGATCAGCGATGGGCTCCTCGCGGTGTTCTTCTTCATCGTCGCCGTCGAGCTGAAGCGCGAACTCGTCATCGGCGAGCTCAACTCCCTCTCGAAGGCGCTGCTGCCGGCGATCGCTGCCGTCGGCGGCGTGGTGGTGCCGGCAGCGATCTTCCTCGCCTTCACGGCCGGACAGCCCACCGCGAACGGCTGGCCGATCCCGACGGCCACCGACATCGCCTTCGCGCTCGGCGTGCTCGCCATGTTCGGCAGGTTCATCCCGACCCGCGTGCGCGTCTTCCTGCTCGCCCTCGCCGTGCTCGACGATCTCATCGCCATCCTCATCATCGCGTTCTTCTTCACGACCGATGCCGACCTCGCGGCGCTGGGCTTCGCCGGGATCGCGATCACCGCCTTCGGAGCGGTGAGCCGCGTGATGAAGCCGAGGTCGACCTGGATCCTGTCACGGCGCCCGCAGTGGCCGATCGTGGCCGTGCTCGTCGTGCTCGCCGCGCTGGCGTGGTACTTCGTCTACCAGTCGGGGGTCCACGCGACCATCGCCGGCGTCGCGCTCGGCCTCGTGATGGCGCGCCGCCCCGCGGGCCGCGCCGTGCACGGGCTCGAGCCGTGGTCGAACGGCATCATCCTGCCGCTGTTCGCGTTCTCGGCGGCCATGGTCGCCGTGCCCCAGGTGCGTCCCAGTGAGCTCGATCCCGCCTTCTGGGGCATCCTCGTGGGCCTGCCCGTGGGCAAGATCATCGGCATCGTGATCGCCGGGGCACTCGGTGGGCTCGTGGCCCGGCGACGTTCGGACTCGCCGATCACCCTCGGCGACCTGACCGTCATCGGCGCGCTCGGCGGCATCGGATTCACCGTCTCACTGCTCATGAACGAACTCGCCTTCGTGCGTCACCCCGAGGTCGCCGACGAGGGGACGCTCGCCGTGCTGCTCGGCTCCGGCGCCGCCATGGTGCTCTCCGCCATCCTCGTCACCCTCCGGTCGCGCCAGTACCGCGCCAGTGGCGCACACGCGGGCGTCGGCGGGGCGTTCTCGCGCTGAGCCATCGGCGCTCCGCGCCGGGTGCCGATCGACGGTCGTTCAGCCGGCCGCTGCGGTCGAGTCGGCGGATGCCTCGGCCGGAGCCGGCTCGGGTGCCGGGAAGATCACCGTCACGAGG
The DNA here is from genome assembly GCA_031178025.1 of Agromyces sp. Lineage (GTDB taxonomy): Bacteria > Actinomycetota > Actinomycetes > Actinomycetales > Microbacteriaceae > Agromyces. The sequence continues at coordinate 4,221 of JAPSJU010000064.1, forward strand.
TGCGACACCCACGCGATGAGGTCGGCGTCGCCCGGGGCGTCGCCGCTCGGCGTCGGGAAGGGCACGAGGATGACGTCGTTCTGCGCGAAGTGCTTGGCGCCCGGATACATCCGCTCGAGCCGCACCCGGCGCGAGTCGGGGATGTTCGCCGGGGCGATCCGCAGCTTCGAGCCCGTGGCGATGACGTCGCTGAGGCCCGCGAGCTGCGCCTGCCGGCGGAGCCGTGAGATCGCCACGAGGTTCTCCACCGCTTCGGGTGGGGTGCCGTAGCGATCGGTGAGCTCCTCGAGCACCGCGTCGATCTGCCCGTCCTTGGCTGCGGGGCCGCTCGCCGCGGAGAGTTTCTGGTACGCCTCGAGGCGGAGTCGCTCGGAGTCGACGTACTCCTCGGGGATGTGGGCGTCGACGGGGAGCTCCAGCCTGAGCTCGGTCTGCCCCTCGGCGACGTCTCCGCGGAATGCGGAGACGGCCTCGCCGATCATGCGCAGGTAGAGGTCGAAGCCGACGCCTGCGATATGCCCGGCCTGCTCGGCACCGAGGAGGTTGCCCGCCCCTCGGATCTCGAGGTCCTTGAGGGCGACCTGCATGCCGCTGCCCAGCTCGTTGTTCGCGGCGATCGTCGACAGGCGATCGTGGGCGGTCTCGGACAGCGGCTTCTGCGGGTCCCACAGGAAGTACGCGTAGGCGCGTTCACGGCCGCGGCCGACGCGCCCGCGCAACTGGTGCAGCTGCGAGAGCCCGTACTTGTCGGCGCGATCGATGATGATCGTGTTCGCGTTGGCGATGTCGAGGCCCGTCTCGATGATCGTCGTCGACACGAGCACGTCGTACTTGCGCTCCCAGAAGTCGACGACGATCTGCTCGAGCACGTGCTCGTTGAGCTGCCCGTGGGCGACGGCGATGCGCGCCTCGGGCACGAGCTCGGAGAGCTGCGCTGCGATGCGGTTGATCGAGGAGACCCGGTTGTGCACGAAGAACACCTGGCCCTCGCGGAGCATCTCGCGACGGATGGCCGCGGCGACCTGCTGCTCGGAGTAGGGCCCGACGAAGGTGAGGATCGGGTGCCGGTCCTCGGGCGGGGTCGCGAGGGTCGACATCTCGCGGATGCCGGTGACGGCCATCTCGAGGGTGCGCGGGATCGGGGTGGCGCTCATCGCGAGGATGTCGACGTTCGTCTTGAGCTTCTTCAGCGCGTCCTTGTGCTCGACGCCGAACCGCTGCTCCTCGTCGATGATGAGGAGTCCGACGTCCTTGAACCGGATCTTCTCGGTGAGGATGCGGTGCGTGCCGATGACCATGTCGATCGTGCCGTCCGCGAGGCCCGCGACCGTCTCACGCACCTCCTTGTCGGTCTGGAAGCGCGAGAGCGCCCGCACGTGCACGGGGAACCCGGCGAACCGCTCGTTGAACGTCTCGAGGTGCTGCTTGACGAGCAGCGTCGTCGGCACGAGCATGGCGACCTGCTTGCCGTCCTGGATGGCCTTGAACGCGGCGCGCACCGCCACCTCGGTCTTGCCGAAGCCGACGTCGCCCGCGAGCAGCCGGTCCATGGGGATGGGCCGTTCCATGTCGGCCTTCACCTCGTCGATGGTCTGCAGCTGGTCGGGCGTCTCGGCGAAGGGGAACGCCTCCTCGAGCTCCTGCTGCCACGGCGTGTCGGGTCCGAACGCGTGGCCCTTCGCCGCCATGCGCGCCGAGTAGAGCTTCACGAGCTCGACCGCGATGTCGCGGACCGCTCGGCGGGCGCGACCCTTGGCCTGGGCCCAGTCGCTCCCGCCCATCTTCGAGAGCGCCGGCGCCTCACCCCCGACGTAGCGGCTCAGGAGGTCGAGCTGGTCGGTCGGCACGAACAGCCGATCGCCCGGCTGCCCGCGCTTCGAGGGGGCGTACTCGAGCACCAGGTACTCGCGCACGGCGGTCGGCGCCTGCTGGATGCCGGCGGTGCGGCTCGGGCCCTTGGGCCGGGTGCCCGTGGCGACCTCGCGCTGCACCATCTCGACGAACCGGCCGATGCCGTGGGTCTGGTGCACGACGTAGTCCCCCGCCTTGAGTTGCAGGGGATCGACGACATTGCGACGCCGCGTCGCGAGCTTCTTGTTCTGTCGCGCGTCGTAGCCGGCGGCCCGACCGTAGAACTCGGACTCGGCGATGAGCCCGATCTTCACCTCGGGCAGCTCGAACCCGCGTGCCGCCTCGGCCTGCACGAGGTACGCGACGCCCGGCTCGAGCTCGGCCGGCACGGCGTCGACGATGCGAGCGGCGAGTCCCGCTTCGGCGAGCACGTCGCGCGCGCGCTCGACGAGGCCGTGCCCCGCGGATGCCACGACGAGGCTCCACCCGTCGCGCAGCCGTTCGGCGGCGTGGTCGACCGCGCCGGCGACATTGCCGGCGAAGCTCGGCATCGCAGTGCCCGCCAGGCGCACGTACTCCGACGCGGCGCCCGCGGCGGCCTCGGCCACGGCTGCATCGGAGGATGCGGCGACGACCTCGGCGGCGTCGCCGAGGTCGAAGCTCGAGAACGTCCACCAGACGCGCTCGGGGTCGGGTTCGCCCGGTGCGCTGAAGAGCGTCGACTGGCGGAACTGCCGGATGGTGAGGAAGTCCCCCGCGGCGAGGTCGATCGGCGCGTCGGCGCCCACTGTCGCGGCGCTCCATGCGGCGCTCAGGAACTCCCGGTTCGTCTCGGCGAGGCTCACCGCGCGGCCCGTCACGCGCTCGGGCTGCAGCACCGCAACGGCAGCGCCGCGGGGAAGGTACTCCGACAGCGGAACGAGCCGGTCGAGCAGGGCGGGCGCGAGGGACTCCATGCCCTCGACCGGGATGCCCTCGGCGACCTTCTCGAGCAGCCCCGCGAGGCTCGGGAACTCGTGCACCATCTCGCGGGCGCGCTGGCGCACCGCGGGCGTGAGCAGGAGCTCGCGGCTCGGGGCGAGCAGCACCCGCTCGACGGCCTCGGGCAACGACCGCTGGTCGGCCACCGAGAATGCGCGGAGCTCCTCGACCTCGTCACCGAAGAACTCGACGCGCACGGGGTGATCGGCCGTGGGCGGGAAGACGTCGAGGATCCCGCCCCGGACCGCGAACTCGCCTCGGCGGGCGACCATGTCGACGCGCGAGTACGCGAGATCGACGAGACGGTGCGACAGCTCGGCGAGGTCGTGCCCGCGGCCGCCGGCGATGAGCTCGATCGGTGCGAGGTCGGCGAGGTTGTCGGCGATCGGCTGCAGCGCGGCCCGCACGGATGCGACGACGACGAGCGGATGCGGCTCCCCCGCCGCCGCCCAGTCGCGCATGCGCCGCAGGGCATACAGCCGCCGGCCCACGGTCTCGGCGGACGGGCTCAGCCGCTCGTGCGGCAGCGTCTCCCACGCCGGGAACTCGAGGATTTCGGCCTCGGCGAGATACGGGCGAAGCGAGGCACGGACGGACTCGCCCTCCCGGCTCGTCGCCGTGATGACGAGCAGGGCGGCCGGGAGGCCCGCTTCGACGCGGCGCTGCATGAGCCCCGCGAGGAGCGGCGCATCGAGCCCGGCCGGCGCCGAGAAGTCGGCGTTCCGCAGGGCCTCGGCGAGCGCGCCGTCGATCGTGGAGGCGCGCGAAAGCGCCGTGTTCAAGCCCTGCAGGTTCACCGTTCGAGTCTACGCGCGGCATCCGACAGCATCGTCCGGTGCGGACCGTCGTGGGTCCGGACCGATACGATGGGCGCCGCCCCACGCATCCGGAAGGACCAACATGATCATCGCCGCTGCCGACGGATCGGCGCTCGGCAATCCCGGGCCGGCGGGCTGGGCATGGTACGTCGATGACGGCTGCTGGGCCGCCGGCGGCTGGAAGCATGCGACGAACAACCAGGCCGAGCTCACGGCGGTGCTCGAGCTGTTCCGAGCCACGGCGCACCTCGATGACGAGCTGCACATCCAGTGCGACAGCCAGTACGTGATCAACGCCGTGACGAAGTGGATGGCCGGCTGGAAGCGCAAGGGCTGGCGGAAGGCCGACGGGAAGCCCGTCATGAACGTCGAGCTGCTCCAGGCGCTGGATGCGGAGCTCGTCGGGCGCCGCTACCGATTCGAGTGGGTGCGCGGGCACGTCGGGCACGTGATGAACGAGGCGGCCGACGAGCGGGCCCGCGCGGTGGCCGAGGCGTTCCGTCGCGGGGCGACGCAGATCCCCTCGGGTCCCGGCTGGACGCGAGACGCCCCGACCGACGGGAACGCACCCGAGGCGGCGGTTGCGGCGCTCGAGCTCGCCGAGACCGACCTCGCCGCCCCCGACCTCGTGATCGCGGATCCCGCGCTCGACGATGACGCGCTCTTCGTGCTCGGCGACGACGCCGAGGCCTGGCACGTGGTCACCCTCGAGCTCTCGACCGAGGAGCTCGACCGGCTGCGGGTCCGTGCCCAGGCCGCGGGGCGTTCTCCTGAGGAGTTCCTGCGCGGTCTCATCTGAGGCGCACGACGGCGCAGAAGCAGCCGGATCGTCGGATCGCCCCCCGGTTCGGTCAGGCGGGCGAGTGGAACCGCTGCTGTGCGGCCACGAGCCCGTCGGTGACGATCGCCTCGACGGCGTCGGCGGCATCCGACAGCAGGTTCGGCAGCGCCTGCCGCTCGGTGCCGGAGAAGTCCTTGAGCACGAACGCGGCGGCGTCCTGACGGCCGGGGGGTCGCCCGACACCCACCCGTACGCGCGTGAAGGCGGCGGAATCGGTGGCCTTCTGGATGTCCCGCAGTCCGTTGTGGCCGCCGTGTCCGCCGCCATGCTTCAGCCGTACGGTGTCGAACGGGATGTCGAGCTCGTCGTGCACGACGATGAGCCGGTCGGTCGGCAGTGAGTAGTACGTGAGCAGCGCCGAGACCGGACCGCCCGAGGTGTTCATGTAGCTGTTCGGCTTGGCGATGACGAGCTTGGGTCCCCCGGGCCGGAGGAAGCCCTCGGCCACGCGCGACGGGGTCTTGTGCGACGAGAAGCTCGCACCGATGCGCGCGGCGAGCGCGTCGGCGACCATCTGCCCGACGTTGTGGCGGTTGCCCGCGTACTGCGCCCCGGGATTGCCGAGGCCGACGACGAGCCAGGTGTTCTCGGGCACGGCGTCGGCGTCCTTTCGGCTGGGGCGCAGCCGATCGAGGAAACCCATGATCGGCTCCTCTCGGCTGCCTGGCACGGCGGTATCAGGAGGTGGAAACGGAACGGGGCCCGCGGCTCGCTCCCGAGAGTATCGGAAGCGACGCCGCGAACCCCGTGCGAGTCGCCGTGACTACTCGGCCGCTTCCGCGGCGGCAGCGGACTCGGCGGCGGCGCCGGCCGCGGTGGCCTCGTCGGCTGCCTCGTCGGCGGCGTTGCCACGAGGCACGTACACCGTCGCGACGAGCGCGTCGGGCTCCTCGAGCAGCGTGGCGCCCCTCGGCAGCTCGATGTCCTTCGCCTGCACGTGGGCGCCCTCTTCGAGGCCCTCGACGCTGACCGAGACGTTCTCGGGGATGTGGGTCGCCTCGACCGACAGGCGCAGCACGTGCAGCTCCTGGTCGACGGAGGTGCCCGGGTAGCTCTCGCCC
>JAPSJU010000367.1 GCA_031178025.1 Agromyces sp.
TTCGCACGGGCGGACGTCGCACGATCAACGTGGGACAGACGTATGCGACGCTCGAGCGGCTCACGAAGCAGGGGCTCGTGGAGCCCGCCGGCCGTACCGACGACGGTCTCCCCCTGCATCGGCTCACGGCGGCGGGGGTGCAGTCGGCTGAAGCGTGGCTGCGCGGTGCGGACGCCGCCGGGGCCGACCCGTGGGACGAGACCCTCGATCGTGTGCTCGTCGCATGCTCGCTGCCCGGCTGGGATGTCGCGACCACGATCGATGACGAACGACACCGCTGGGCCATACGGCGGGATGCTGCTGCCGCACTCGCTGGTCCGGCCGCGCCACCGGGGCCGGAGTCGGGGGCGGGCGACGACGCCCTGCCGGACGACGGGGCAGAAGCCGGGCTCGCCCGGCTCGCGGCATCCGCGGAGCTCGCCCGTGCCACGGCGATGCTGACCTGGCTCCAGACGGCCGCCGAGGCCGACGGTCTCGCGCTCGAGCCGCGCAGCGAACGGCCCCGGCGGGGCAGGCGTCCGACCGTGACGGGACCCGAGGTTCAGGCGTCGGCCGACGCGTAGCTGTCGACGACCGCGAGGTCGAGCGGGAACTCGACCGGGAACTCGCCGAACAGCAGCCGTCCGGCGGCGGTCGCGGTCTCGGCCACGGCCGTCGCAACGGCGTCGGCGAGGTGGCGCGGGGTGTGCACGATGATCTCGTCGTGGAGGAAGTAGACGAGGTGCGGCGCATGCTCGAACACCGGCCCGGATGCGTGCGCGAGCGGGGGTTCGATGGGATCGTGTTCAGCGCCGATCCCCGCGAGCCGCCCGCGAAGGGCGGCCATCCAGCACAGCGACCATTCCGCGGCACTGCCCTGGACGACGAAGTTGCGGGTGAACCGGCCCCAGTCGCGGGCACTCGATCGCGCTCGCCGCTCGTCTGCCGCGGTCGCGTCGGGATGGCTCGCGCGAGCCTGCAGTGCGTGCCAGTCCGCCGAGGGAAGCGGCGACGACCTGCCCAGCAGCGTGGAGACGGACAGACCACGTTCCCCGTCGCTCGCGGCACGATCGACGAGCCCCATCGCGCGCGGGAAGGCCCGCGTCAGGCGGGGCACGAGCCGGCCGCTCTCGCCGCTCGTGGCGCCGTACATCGCACCGAGGATGGCGTACTTCGCCTCCTCGCGGGTCGCCACCACGCCGGCGTCGACGAGCCCGAGGTAGAAGTCCCGGCCACGACCGGCCGCCGCCATCGCCGTGTCGCGCGACATTCCGGCGAGCACGCGCGGCTCGAGCTGCGCGGCATCCGCGATCACGAGGGTCCATCCGGGATCGGCGACGACGGCGCTGCGCACGTTCTTCGGCAGCTGCAGGGCGCCGCCGCCGGAGGTCGCCCAGCGGCCGGTCGCGGTGCCACCGGGAACGTACTCGGGGCGGAAGCGCCCGTCGACGATCCACTCGTCGAGCCAGGACCAGCCGTTGGCGCTCATCAGTCGAGCGAGTCGCTTGTACGCGAGCAGCGGCTCGATCGCCGGGTGGTGGTGCTTGCGCAGCTCCCATTTCGCAGTGGAGTCCACCTGCACGCCTGCTCGGCGCAGCGCGCGCAGCACCTCGACCTGGGACTCGAGGTTCAGGGACGGCGCGTCGAGGGCCGCGCGCACCGACGAGGCCAGCTCCTCCATGCGACGGGGTTTCCGGCCCGACGCCGGCCGGGGGCCGAGTTCGGCTTCGAGCACGGCTTCGTGCACCGAGCGCTGCCACGGGAGCCCCGCCGCGTGCAGCTCGGCCGCGATGAGCGCTCCGGCCGACTCGGCGGCGAGGAGCAGTTGCAGCGCTCCCGGCGCACTGCTCGATCGGACGAGGGCGAGCTGGCGGCCGAGTTCGTTCGCGACCTGGGCGATCGGGATGGCACCCGGTGCCGCCGCGTCCGTCTCGACGGCTGCGCCAGCCGCACCCCCCTCGGATGCCACGGGGCCGGTGACGTGCGCGCCGCCGCCGTGGGTGAAGTCGGTCAGGTCGAACAGTGGGCTGTGCGCCGCTCCGGTCGAGAGCCGCTCGTCGCCCGAGCCCGCCTCGGCGGGACCAGGAGCCAGCCAGGCGGGTCGCTCGACCTCGCCCGACGACCTCGCCTCGGCCGTCGCGGTCGACAGATCGAGGATCGCGCCGCAGAGCCGCAGGTCATGGCATCGCTCGACGCGGACACCGGCTCGAAGCAGACGGGGATACCACCGCCGCGTGTCGGTCCACACCCATCGGGGATGCCACAGC
>JAPSJU010000368.1 GCA_031178025.1 Agromyces sp.
AGCATCGCCGGCATGCGGCGGCGCAGCCGTTCGACGAGCGGAGCCGCGGCGGCGGCGAGGATGAGCGCGATGAGCACGGGGATGACGAGGAGCTTCACCTGCACGAGTGCCCACACGGTGAGCGCGACGAGCGTGATGACGAGGAGGACCTGGAGGCTGCGGATGGACCAGCGGCCGAGCCGGTCGCCCCAGAGCGCGCCGGGGCGTTCGCCCTCCGCGCCGGGGAGAGGGGTCGCGACGTCGGAGCCTCCGCTCGTCGCTCCGCCCCTGGCCGGCACCGCGCCGGCGTCGCTCGATCCGCGTGCACGTCGGAAGATCATGGCTCGACCATAGGCGCGTCAGCGGCCGACGCCCAGCCCTTGACGTGCCCGGCGGCTGCCGCGAGGCGCATGGCGGCGCGCGTGAGGCGCGGGCCGGTGCGGCTCGCCGCTACGCCGATCCGCTCCAGGGCGCCGGCGCCAGCACCCAGCACAGCTCCGCGCCCAGCTCGTCGGCGGCCTGCCACGTGTGGGGCTCACGACCGGGGAAGGTGAGGGCGTCGCCCGCGTCGAGGCGTACCGACCGGTCGGCGAAGCGCACCGTCACGGCACCCGAGATCACGAGCAGCACCTCGACGTCGCAGTTCACCGTGTAGAGCTCGGCCCCGCCGTGGGCGCCGGGCTCGAGCGACGAGCGCAGGAGCTGCACTCGCTCCTCGCCACGCGGCGACATGAGCAGTTCGGACACGCCGACGCCCCCGAGGTTGATGTGCGGCGCCTCCGACCGGGTGATCCGCTGGATCTCCGGCTCGGCGAACAGCGCACCGACGGGAAGCGAGAGCACCTGGCAGAGCTGCACGAGCGTCGCGACGCTCGGCGAGGCGTCGTCGCGCTCGACCCTGCTGAGGAAGCCCTTGCTGAGCCCGCTCGACTCCGCGACCTGCGCGAGGGTGAGTCCCTGTGCGACGCGCGCGCTGCGCAGCTTCGCGCCGATCGGCACGACGCCCTGGTCGGCCGAGGGATGGATGGGGCGCATCGAGCTCCTTCCTGCACCTTGACGACGGCGGCGAGCGGGCTTACAGTTGCCGCAGGTTTCCTAGATAGTACTGGAAGTTGTCTTATATGCAACCATCCCCGCCGACGGCGAGCGACGGCCCCCGCGGTCCGGTCGACGCCAGCCGCGTCCCCCGCTTCGCCGGCATCGCGACCTTCGCCCGACTGCCGCGGCTCGACGAGGTCGGCCGTGCCGACGTCGCGATCGTGGGGGTCCCCTTCGACAGCGGGGTGAGCTACCGACCGGGAGCCCGATTCGGCCCGGCGCACGTGCGCGAGGCATCCCGGCTCCTGCGCCCGTACAACCCCGCCCAGGACGTGTTCCCGTTCGGCGCGCACCAGGTGGCGGACGCGGGCGACCTCGTCGCCAACCCCTTCGACATCGCCGAGGCGGTGCGCCAGGTCGAGGAGGGTGCGACGGCGCTCGGCGAGCACGCCGACCGGATCCTCGCGATCGGCGGCGACCACACGATCGCCCTGCCGCTGCTGCGTGCGGTGCACGCGAAGCACGGGCCGGTCGCGGTACTGCACTTCGACGCGCACCTCGACACCTGGGACACGTACTTCGGCGCCCCCACGACGCACGGCACGCCGTTCCGACGGGCCTCCGAGGAGGGGCTCATCGACCTCACGGCGAGCATCCACGTCGGCATCCGCGGCCCGCTCTACGCGAAGTCCGACCTCGAGGACGACGCCCGCCTCGGCTTCGCGATCGTGACGAGCGAGCACCTCGAGGAGCACGGCGTCGCCGCCGCGATCGAGCGCATCCGCGCGCGCATCGGCACCGCCCCGCTCTACATCTCGATCGACATCGACGTGCTCGATCCCGCGCACGCCCCGGGTACCGGCACCCCCGAGGCGGGCGGCCTCACGAGCCGCGAACTGCTGCGCATCATCCGCGGCCTCAGCGACCTGCCGATCGTCGGCGCCGACGTCGTCGAAGTCGCTCCCGCCTACGACCACGCGCAGCTCACCGCCGTGGCGGCGAGCCACGTCGCCTACGAGCTGCTGAGCGCGATGGCACCGCGCACCGACCCCGAGGCGAAGGAGCCGAGCCGATGACCGCGACGACCGAACCCACCACCGAGGAGGTGCTGGCCGCGGCATCCGCCATCGTCGAGGCCTTCGCCGCGACCGACGGCGACCGGTACTTCGCCACGTTCGCACCCGACGCGACCTTCGTGTTCCACACCGAGCCCGAGCGCCTCCGC
>JAPSJU010000065.1 GCA_031178025.1 Agromyces sp.
CGTAGTACTCGAGGTCGATGTCGAGGTACGGGTGGATGAGCTGGTCCTTGATGGCCTGCCAGATGATGCGGGTCATCTCGTCGCCGTCGAGCTCGACGACCGTGCCTTCAACCTTGATCTTGGACAACGTGGATCTCTCCTTGGATCTCTCGGGGAATTGAGGAAGTCTCGCCGGGCGGACACGCCGTCTGCCAGCTTACCGCTTCGCCGGAATATCTCGACATCGAGACATCCGGATGCCTCGGCCACGGCAACCGGACCGGTTCCGACCCCGGGCGCCCACCGCTACCTGCCGCCGCGCTCGACACGTTAGCCTTGGCAGCATGGCTGAGCTGAGACTTGAAGACCTGTCGGCGTCGAACATCGTCGCGGCGAACTCCCTCTCGCTGAAGCCCGGCCAGGAGCAGTTCATCGCCCCGGTGACCTATTCGGCCGAGGCGTCGGTCGTGAACCCCGAGACCGCGTGGCAGCGGGTCGCGCTGCTCGGCGATCGCGTCGTCGGGTTCATCCACGGCAACTTCGATCCCGAGAACGAGCACGAGGAGTTCCGGGCCTGCATCTGGCGCATCAACGTCGACGCCGAGGTGCAGGGCAAGGGCGTCGGCCGCTTCCTCGCGACGGCGCTGGCCGAGGAGGCCAAGCGGCGGGGCTTCGACCGCATCACCGTGCTCTGGGAGCCCGGCGAGGAGGGACCCGAGGCCTTCTTCCACCGCATCGGCTTCAAGGACATCGGTGAGACCGCGTACGGCGACGTGATCGGCGCGCTCGAGCTCTGAGCGGACGACCGGGGTTCCCCTGATGGCGCAGCGGGCCGAGGGATTCGTCGAGGCGGTGCTCGCCGTCGTCGCCGACATCCCTCCCGGGACCGTCGCGACCTACGGCGACGTCGCCGCGATCCTCGGCTCGCGAGGGGCGCGCGCGGTCGGCCAGGTGATGGCGAGGTACGGCTCGGATGTCCCGTGGTGGCGCGTGGTCCGTGCGGGCGGCCATCCGCCGGCGGGGAAGGCCGAGCCCGCTCGCGCGCACTACGAGGCCGAGGGGACCCCGCTCCTCCCCGCGGCGGGCGAGGACGGCTATCGCATCGACCTCGCCGCACGGCGCTGGATCCCGTGACCGGCGCGATGCGCGGGCCGGGCGCCGCGGCGGGACGCTAGGCGCTCGCCTTCGGCAGCGGCATGCGGATGGTGAGCGTCGTGCCGGCGCCGGGCGGGCTCTCGACCTCGAGCGTTCCATCGAGCGCTTCGACGCGGTCGACGATCCCGAGCATGCCCGTGCCCGCATCGATCGAGGCGCCGCCGCGGCCGTTGTCGCGGACGACGATCACGAGCTCGCCGTCCTCGATGCGCGCCCGCACCCACGCCCGCGTGGCCCCCGAGTGCTTCGCGACGTTCGCGAGCGCCTCCGCGACGACGAAGTACGCCGTGGACTCGATGAGCTCGGGCAGTCGTCCCTCCGCCTGCACGTCGACGGCGACGGGCACGGGGCATCGGCCTGCGAGCTCCGGCACGGCGAGGGCCAGCCCGCCCTGGCTCAGCAGGCTCGGGTGGATGCCATGCGCCAGCTCGCGCAGCTCCTTCAGTGCGTCGTTGAGCATCGCGATCGTGGCGTCGATCTCAGCGCCGAGCGGTTCGATGCCCCGGTCGCGGGCCTGGTTCGCGGCGAGCCGAAGCCGCATCCCGAGCGACACGAGGTGCTGCTGCGCCCCGTCGTGCAGGTCGCGTTCGATGCGCCGCCGGGCCTCGACGCCCGCCTCGACGATGCGCTGGCGCGACTGGCGCACCTGCTCGAGGGTGCGCTCGACCTCGGACCGCAGGCGTCCGTTGTCGACCGAGAGCCGCAGCGCGCTCGAGACGCCGTCGAGCAGGCGCATGTTGTCGGTGAGCACCCGGTCGTGGCGGATGAGCGCGATGGGCGCGCCGAGCGGCGACGCGACGGGCAGGATGCTGTGGCTGCCCCGAGGATCGGCCTCGGCCTCGTCGATGGGCACGCCCGCCGCGTCGGCGTACCGGCCCCGCTCCTCGTCCCACCAGAAGACGCGCACGCTCGCGTCGCGCAGCGTGCGGGCGAGTGACTCGGCCCAGAGGCCGCGGTCGGCGCCCTCTCTCGTGATGCGCATGAGATCGGCGACCCTGGCTCGCATGTTCCGCGCATGCGCGACCCCCGCATCGAAGCTCACCGGGATCGAGGCGATCGCGATGAGCGAGACCGTCGCGAGCACGATGTCCGTCGTCGTGGCCGCGGCGTAGGTGACGGCCTGCGCGGCGAGGGTCGTGGCCCACGCGAACAGGGCCAGGGGCATGAGGAAGGCGACGGTGCGCGCCGGGACGCTCGCGCGCACCCACCGCACGAGCAGGCGCGCCGCGATGGCGAGGGCGAGGCCGACGCCGACGATGCGGTATCCGACGTCGATGAGCGCGAAGAGCTGCGGTGCCTCCGCGAGCCGATACGGGTTGGGGGCGCACGCCGCGCATCCGGCGCTCTCGGGCGACGCGAGCAGCAGCACCGCGAGCAGGTTCACGATCGAGGCGACGAAGGCGATGCCGGCCACCCAGCGGTCGAACCGGTCGCTCAGGAAGCCCTTCGGGTAGACGAGCACGATGATCCCGGCGATGACCGCCCAGCCGAGGTCGACGCCGCGCACCACGGGCCAGAGCCACTCCCACTCGCCGATCACCCGGTAGATCGACTGCGGGATCCAGAGCACGACGAACGCGACCATGAGCCGCGCCGGCGCGCGCGTCGGTGCGATCTTCCACGCGATCGCGGCGCACGCCGCGAAGACGAGGGGAACCAGCGCGTGCAGGGTGGTGTACGAGATCTCGTTCCGCTCGGCCGGCGGCGTCGCCTGGTGGCCCGCGATCTCCATGGTGAGGCTCAGGGCGACGACGACGGCGATGACGGCGGCACGCCTGGCGATCCGGCCCTTGCGGCCGGGGGCCATCACCGTTCGCCGAGGAGCGTGAGCACGGCGAGCACGCGGCGGTGGTGCTCTGGCGACTCCTCGAGGTCGAGCTTCTGCAGGATGCTGCGCACGTGCGTCTCGACCGTCTTCAGTCCGAGGAACAGCGTCTGCGCGATGCCGCCGTTCGAGTAGCCCTGCGCCATGAGTTCCAGCACCGAGCGCTCGCGTTCGGTCAGGCGGGAGAGCGGATCATCCGCCCTCGTGCGCTTCACGAGCTGTTCGACGACCTCCGGGTCGACGACGGAGCCGCCGGAGGCGACGGTCTCGACGGCGCGCACGAGCGTCTGCGGTTCCGAGACGCGCTCCTTGAGGAGATATCCCGTACCGCTGCCCGCGCCCATGACGCGGAGCGCGTATTCGGGCGTCGCGTACATCGAGAGGAGCAGGACGCCGATGGTCGAGCCGCTCGCGCGCATCGTCTCGAGCGCGACGATGCCCTCGTCCCGGTGGCTCGGCGGCATCCGGATGTCGAGCACCGCCGCGTCGATGTCACCCCCGCGCACGACCTCGAGCAGTTCGTCACCGGTGCCCACCGAGGCCACGACGTCGATGCCGCCGCCCTCGAGCACCTTGGCGATGCCCTCGCGCAGCAGCAGCGCATCGTCGGCGATCGCGACGCGGAGGGCACGGGAGTCGTGCATGGGGGAACCTCCGTTCGAAGGCAGGCGTGACCGTTCAGGGGTGGTCAGCCGCCTGCGGTGACTGTACCGCGCCGGCAGCGGGAGCGGCCCGACCCACTTCGAGGGACACCCCCGTCGCCGAGCCCCGGCGTCAGACGAGCGAGTCGCGCCACGCGGCGTGCAGCGCCGCGAAACGGCCCGACCCGCCGATGAGGTCGGCGGGCGCCCCGTCCTCGACGATGCGCCCGTGCTCCATGACGAGCACGCGATCGGCGATCGCCACCGTCGAGAGCCGGTGCGCGATGATCACGGCGGTGCGATCGGCGAGGAGGGTCGTGAGGCCCTCCTGCACGAGCCGCTCGCTCGGGATGTCGAGCGAGGAGGTCGCCTCGTCGAGGATCAGCACGGCGGGGTTCGCGAGGAAGGCGCGAGCGAACGAGATGAGCTGCCGCTGCCCCGCACTCACCCGTCCGCCCCGCTTGTTCACGTCGGTGTCGTAGCCGTTCGGCAGCGCCTCGATGAACTCGTGCGCGCCGACGGCCTTCGCCGCCCCGACGATCTCGTCGAAGCTCGCGTCGGGCCTGCCGAGCGCGATGTTGTCGGCGACGGATCCCGAGAACAGGTACGCCTCCTGCGTGACCATGACGATCGCGCGCCGCAGGTCCTTCGGATGCAGGGAGCGCAGGTCGACCCCGTCGAGTTCGACGACACCGTCGCTCGGGTCGTAGAACCGTGCGATGAGCTTCGCGAGCGTGGACTTGCCGGCACCCGTCGAGCCCACGAGCGCGATCGTCTGCCCTGCGGGCACGTCGAGGTCGAAGCGCGGCAGGATGACGCGATCGGGCGTGTAGGCGAACTCGACGCCCTCGAAGCGCACATGCCCCTCCGCCTTCCAGAGGTCGACGGGATGCAGCGGGTCGGGCACGCTCGGCTCCTCCTCGAGGACGCCCGAGATCTTCTCCAGCGCCGATGCCGCCGACTGGTAGCCGTTGTAGAACATCGCCATGTCCTCGATGGGGTCGAAGAACCGCTTGGTGTAGAGCAGCGCAGCGAGCAGCACGCCGATGGCGATCTCGCCCTCGACCGCGCGGAAGCCGCCGACGACGAGCACCGCCGCGACGCACGCGTTGCCGATGAGCAGGAGCCCCGGGTCGTAGATGCCGAAGAGCTGGATGACCTTCGCGTTCACGTCCCGGTAGTCCTCGACGAGGCCGCCGAAGGCCTTCTCGTTGCGACGCTCCTTGCGGAACGCCTGCACCGCGCGGATGCCCGTCATCGATTCGACGAAGTGCACGATGAGCGCCGCCGAGGCCACGCGCGAGCGGCGGAAGAGCTTCTGCGAGCGCACCTGGAACCAACGCGTCAGCACCGCGAGCGGGATGAGCGCGACGAGCAGCACGAGCGCGGACTGCCAGTCGAGCAACGCGAGCGCGATCGCCGTGAACGTCATGTAGAGCACCCCGCGCACGAGCTGGTTGATGCCCTCGTCGAGGAGCTCCCGGATCGCGTCGAGGTCGCTCGTCTGGCGCGAGATGATCCGTCCGGACGTGTACGACTCGTGGAACTCGAGCGAGAGCTTCTGCGTGTGGAGGAACACCCGGGTACGCAAGTCGAGCAGCACCGCCTGGCTGATCCTGGCCGAGAGCCGGATGTACCACGCGATGAGGAACGCGCCAGCCGCCCCGGTGATGAGGTACGCGAGCCCCGTGAGGCCGATCGGCCACCAGTCGCCGCCGACGAGCGCCGGCAGCCCCTGGTCGATGCCGTACGCGATGAGCGCCGGGCCCGCCACCTGCGCAGCCGTCGACACGACGACGACCGCCATCGTCGCCCACAGACGCGCCCGGAGCGGGCGCAGCAGCGAGCCGAGCAGCCGCAGCGAGCGGGAGCGCATGTGGCTCGACTCGGCCTTCGTGAAGTCGTGGCGTTCCTCGCCCTCGACACCCGTGACGGTGCTCATCGGGTCGCCCCCTCTCGTTCGACGGGTTCGACGCCGTCGGTCCCGGCGGCATCGGCGATGCCCGATGCCCTGATCTCGTCACCGGCGAGTGCCGGCGCGGCATCCGCTTCGATGCGGTCGGATGCCTCGGCCGCCTCCCGCCGCACCTCGTCCTCCAGGCTCGAGATCACGTAGGCGTAGTGCTCGTTCTCGCGCAGGAGGTCCGAATGCGTCCCGACGGCGGTGATGCGCCCCTCCTCGAGGAGGGCGACGCGGTCGGCGAGCATGACCGTCGAGGGGCGGTGCGCGACGATGAGCGCGGTCGTCGAGGCGAGCACCCGACGCAGCCCCGCCTCGACCTTCGCCTCGGTCGCGACGTCGAGCGCCGAGAGCGGATCGTCGAGCACGAGCACCGCCGGGGATGCCGCGACCGCCCGCGCGAGCGCCAGGCGCTGACGCTGCCCGCCGGAGAGGCTCATGCCCTCCTCGCCGACCTTCGTGTCGACCCCGTCGGGGAGCTCGTACACGAAGCCCGCCTGCGCGATGGCCAGCGCCTCGTCGAGCACGCGCTCGGCCTCCGCCACGACCTCGGGCGCATCGCCCGCGAGCTCGGGCCGCCCGAGCAGCACGTTGTCGCGCACGGAGGCACTGAAGAGCGTGGCGTCCTCGAACGCCATCGCGATGTGGGTGCGCAGCTCCTCGCGGCTGAGGGCGCGGATGTCGACGCCGTCGAGCGTGATCGAGCCGCCCGTGACGTCGTAGAGCCGCGTCGTGAGCGCCGTGAGGGTCGTCTTGCCGGAGCCCGTCAGGCCGACGAGCGCCATCGTCTCCCCCGGCTCGAGCGCGAGGTCCACGCCGTCGAGCAGGTCGCCGAAGCGGTCCGGCGAGTCCTGGTAGCGGAACCGCACGCCGTTGAACGCGAGCTCACCGCGCGGGTGCTCGATCGACAGCGGCCGTTCCGGATCGGTGATCTGGTTCTCGCTGTCGAGGATGTCGAAGAACCGGTCGGTCGCGGTGCGGGCGTCGACCGAGAACGCGAGGAGGAACCCGATCGACTCGATCGGCCACGCGAGCACCGTCGCGGTCGCGAAGAAGCCGACGAGCTGGCCGACGGTGAGCGCGCCCTCGGAGGCGAGCCAGACGCCGAGCACCAGGCAGACCGCCAGCGCCACGCCGGGCGCGAGGAGGATCCAGGTCCAGATGCTGGCCTCGAGCCTGGCCTTCTCGATCTCGGTCGAACGCAGCGACTCGGCCTGCACGCGGAAGGTCGAGAGGGCGTGCTTGCCTCGCCCGAACGCCTTCAGCACGCGGATGCCGTGCACCGACTCCTCGACGGCGGTCGCGAGGTCGCCCGCCTGGTCCTGGCTGCGACGGGACACCTCCGAGTAGCGGCCCTCGAATCGATACCCGATGATCCAGAGCGGAATCGAGCAGGCGAGGAACACGAGCCCCAGCATCCAGCTCATCGAGATGAGGATGCCGAGCCCGACGACGATGACGATGAGGTTCACCACGAGCAGCACCAGCCCGAACGACAGCCAGCGGCGGATGAGCCCGAGATCGCTCACGGCACGCGAGAGCAGCTGGCCGCTCGGCCAGCGATCGTGGAAGCTCACGGGCAGGTCCTGCAGTTTCGCGTAGAGCGCGTTGCGCATGCGCGCCTCGACGCGAGTGCCCGGGGTCAGCACGAACCAGCGGCGCAGCGCCACGAACGCCGCTTCGAGCACGCCCAGCCCGAGCACGAGGGCGGCGAGCGGCCAGATCATCGCGGCATCGCCCTCGGAGAGCGGACCGTCGACGATCCACTGCAGCACCTGCGGGATGGCGAGCGCCACGAGTTGCGACAGCAGGGCGGCGATCATCCCGGCGACGATGTACGGGACGGCCGGCCCGGCGTACTCGCGCAGCCGGAAGAGCGCGCTCGCCGTGCTCCGGCGCGGCGAGGCGGGGTCGGTGTGGTGCGGGATGGCGGACAAGGCCGTTCCTTCCGGAGGGAGGGCGGCGCCGAGGACCGCGCGGGCGCGATGTTCGGCGAGATCAGGACGAGTGGACGCGCACGAGGGCGTCGGAGGATGCGGCCGAGGCCGCGAACGGGCAGGCTGCGCCTGCGGAGCCGTGGCGGGAGCTACCCGGGGAGCACCTCGGCGAGGAGCACCGGACGGGCAGCACGGGCCGGGACCTGGCGGGCGTTGCTGTCTGTCTGCATGGTGTCCTCCTGCATGTCGTCTGATCTGGTCGTGGTCGCGCGGATCACGCGGCGGCCAGCCCTTCAGACTAGGAGGAAAGCGCGCTCGCGTGCAAGACCCCGGCGCCGGACATGGTGCTCGCACCGGTCGGCACGGCGGATCCCCTGGCCCCGGATCAGCCGAGTGCGCCGGCCCGGCCCGTCACCGCACGCGCACCGAGAGGCACGTGACGCAGCCCTCGAGCTTCTCGAACTCGCTGATGTCGACGGTCACCACCCGGTAGCCGAGGCTCGAGAGCATCGCCGCGGTCCGCGGTGCCGAGGACGACATGAGCAGTGACTCGCCCGAGAGCTCGACGACGGCGACGCCCTCGGGCTCGGGCACGGGCAGGAACCTCGGGAAGAGATCCGGCTCGTCGATGAGCGAGGGATCCCCGATGATCGTGCCGTCGGGAAGCGCCGTGAGCGTGCTCTTCAGGTGCAGCGCCTTCGTGACGGGAACGCCGACGACGGCGTAGCCGTGGGGGGTGAGGAGCGCCCGAAGCTGGCGGATGCCCTCCGCATTCGTACGGCTCGATGCACCGACGTACACGGTCGAATCCACCTTGAGCACGTCGCCCCCGTCGAGGGTGCCGGGCAGCTCGATGCGCTCCACGGTGAATCCCGGGATGGCTCGGACGGTGCGCTCGACCGCCTCGATCTCGGGCCGGCGCGATTCTGCGCCGGGACTCGTGATGACGGCGAGGTCGCCGAAGAGCACCACCGTGTCCTCGACGAAGACCGAGTCGGCGAGGTCGGGAGCGGCGTCGACCTCGACGGTCTCCCAGCCCTCGGCGACGAGGGCGGCGCAGTAGTTGTCCCACTGCTCGTCGGCGCGCGCCTTGTCGACCGGCAGCCGCTCGACGTGGGTGAGCTCGGCCTCGTCGAGGTTCGACGCCGGGATGCGCACGAGTGCGATGCGGCGCGGCGGCCGGCGCGGTGCGTAGCCGAGGATGCCATGGAGCACGCGTGGCGCGAGGAAGACCTCGCCCGCCACCACGGCGAGGATGAAGACGAGGTTCAGGCTCACGAGCGAGCCGAGCACGAAGAGGAAGACCGGTCCGGCGAACGGGTTGTCGGAGGCGCTCGCGCTGACGGTCGTCGCGATGAGTGCCGCGAGGCATCCGGAGGCGAGACCGGTGATGAGGGTGAGGAACCATGCCCTGGTCGCGCCGAGGCTGTTCGCGGCGGCGAGCAGGACCCAGACGATGAGGGCGGCGAGCGCGAAGTGCCCGAACAGCTGCCCGAACACGTGCGGCGACTGGCCGTTGCCGATGAAGAACGCGAACACCGCGACGAGCATCGCCGTCACCGCCACGGCCGCGGCCGACGCCAGCACCGCCAGCGCCCGCCGCCCGGGCGACGGAGCCGGGGTGTACCGGGCCGTGGCGGACGAGGGCGTGGCGGCGGGGGACGTCATGGCACGAGCCTATCGGCCGGTGCCGGCCCCTCAGCGCGCGGCGTCGAGGCGTGCGCGAGCGAGCCGTTCGGCCGCGGCGAGGGTCGTCGTACCGTGCTCGGCGGCGGAACGGAGCACCGAGGCCACCGTGTCGCCGATCCCGGCGATGCGCGCGTCGAGTTCGGAGCGGTCGGCGCCGTCGCTCGCCGCGTCGAGGTGGATCACGCCGCCGGCGTTCACCACGAAGTCCGGCGCCCAGACGATGCGCCGCTCGGTCAGGTGACCGGCCACCTCGCGGGCCGCGAGCTGGTTGTTGGCGGCGCCGACGACAGCGCGTACGCGGAGGCCATCGACCACCTCGGGCGTGAGCACGCCGCCGAGCCCGCACGGGACGAAGACGTCGGCTTCGACGAGGTGGGCCTCGTGCGGCTCGACCCAGTCGGCGCCGAGTTCCTCGGCGAGCGCGCGCTTGGACGTCGCGACATCGGTGACCGTGAGGCGGGCACCCGCGCCGGCGAGGGCCCGGGCGAGACGTCCGCCGACCTGGCCGAGGCCGGCGACGACGAAGTGGCGCCCACCGGGGTCGG
>JAPSJU010000369.1 GCA_031178025.1 Agromyces sp.
CCGCAGATCGTGGCGAGCTCCACCTCGACGAGCGCCTCCCCGGGCGAGAGCCGCACCCCGGGGGCGGCGATCGCCTCGTGGGGTCGCCCGGGCTCGTTCCACACCATCGCGACAGGCGACGGCTTCACGATGACGTCGACGTCACCGACTCGGACGATCGTGTGCATCACGAATGCCGCAACCCCGCGCGCCGCCGACGGCTGACCCCGACGAGACCCAGCAGGTCGACGAGCTGGTCGACGTCGTGTTCGTCGACCTCCTCGAAGCGTTCGAGCAGGTCGACGATGACGGCGTTCGCCGCGTCGCGCTGTGGGGCCATGAGGGTTCCTCCGAAGGTCTGCCCTCGACGCTAGGCAGTGGGAGGCAACGACGCCCGACGCGACGGTTACCGGGAGGTGAACCCCGCACGACGGCTCGGCCCGACCACGGTCACGGCCGTGGCCCTGGGCGTGAGCGCGGAGACGGACACGGCCGGTCAGCCCCCGCGACGGCGAGCCGGCCCGAACGCCGCGCCCAGCCCGACGATGATGATGCCGGCGAAGAGCAGCCCCCATCGCCCCGTCAGGATCGCGATGAGCCCGAGGAGGATGCCGACGACCACGATGATGCGCGCGAACAGGAGCCGCATCCGCGGCGAGAGGAACCTGCCCACGCCGCCGCGGCGGATCATGCGGCGACCTCGAACCGGCGCCCGGTCGCCTGCTCGGCGAACGACCAGAAGCGCGCGCCGATGCCGGCATCGGTCGTGACGCGCGTGGGCGTGTGCAGCGCCGGGGCACCGCGAGTGAAGTGGCGCGGACCCCAGAACTGGCCGCCCTCGACACCCGACGCGGTGAGCGCGTGCAGCGGTATCTCGGCGCCACGGTGCTTGCCCTGCGCCCACGGCCACTGCAGGGCATCGGCGAATCGGGCGCCGCGGCTCGGCTCGTTCACTCCCGCGACCATCGGCGTGCGCCCGCTGATCGAGTAGCCCGGGTGCGCGACGATGCTCGACACCGGGACATCCGCCGCCCGGAGTCGCCGGTCGAGCTCGAACCCGAAGACCTGCGTGGCGATCTTCGACTGGGCGTAGGCGCGCCAGAAGTCATAGCCTCGGGTGAGCTGCAGGTCGTCGACGCGGAACGACGAGAGCCTCGTCGCGAGGGAGCCGAGCGAGACGATGCGCGCTCCCGGCGACAGGTGCGGCAGCAGGTCTCGGAGCAGCGCGAAGTGGCCGAGCACGTTGGTCGCGAGCACCAGCTCGTTCCCGTCCACCGACTCCAGCCGCACGCCGGGCGTGTGCACGATGCCGGCGTTCGCGACCACCCCGTCGAGGCTCGGCTCCGTGAGCAGTCGCTCGGCCCCGGCTTCGACCGAGTCGAGTGACGACTGGTCGATGACGAGCGTCTCGACGGATGCCACCGGCTCCGCCGTGCGGATCGCGCGGGTCGCGGCCGCGAGCCGCTCAGGACTGCGGCCGCTGAGCACGACGTGCGCTCCCGCGCTCGCGAGCCGTGCCGCGGTGAAGAACCCGACCCCCGCGTTGGCTCCCGTCACGAGGTAGCGGCGGCCCGCCAGCGACGGCAGGGCGATGGGGTACCAGCTCACAGGTCCTCGGTGGTCGCGGCGCCGTTGCCCGCGAGCTCCTCGTGGTGCTGGATGACCTCGGCCACCACGAAGTTGAACCACTTCTCGGCGAAGGCCGGATCGAGGTGCGCGTCGACGGCGAGCGCCCGGAGCCGAGCGATCTGCCGCTTCTCCCGATCGGGATCGCTCGGCGGCAGCCCGTGCTCGGCCTTCAGCCGACCGACCTGCTGGGTGAACTTGAACCGCTCGGCCAGCAGGTGGATGAGGGCCGCGTCGATGTTGTCGATGCTCGAGCGGATGCCGAGCAGTTCCGTCATCGCGGCATCACGTTCGTCGATGGACCCGTCACTCATGCTTCGAGCGTACCCGCCGGACGTGGCCCGCGCCCGGGGTGCAGGGCGGCGCGGCATCCGGCCCCCACCGGATGCCGCGCCGCGGCCCGATCACCGGATCAGCGCGGTGTCGCCCGTCGGATGACGAGATAGCCGCCGACCGCGCACGCCGCGGCGAGCCCGAGCACGATCGTGAAGACACCGGCGACGCCGATGCCGCCGAACCATTCGAACACCGCGGGCCAGCTCTCGGTGAAGGTCGCGATCGCGACCACCGCGAGGATGAGGGCGATGGAGCCGAAGAGCACGATCATCATCCCGGGCATCCGCCAGCGC
>JAPSJU010000370.1 GCA_031178025.1 Agromyces sp.
CTTCCGTCGCGCGCCGGATCACGTCGAAGACCTCGTCCCACTCGCCTTCGATCTCGGTGAACATCGACGTCGTCCGGTTCGGGAGTCCCGATTCGCGGACGATCCTCACCGCCGCTGCGACGGCGTCGTGCACGCTCCCATCCGATCGTCCGGTGCCGCTCGGCGCGACGGAGAATGCCACCAACATGATCTGCTCCTAACGGTCGTGGTTCGCGTCCTGGTCGATTCTCCCGCGAACCCCGTCGACGGTGTCGACCCGCGGGACGGACGGGCGGCCGATGCGTCCCGCCCTCCAGACGGCGCGCAGGCTCCACCCGAGCATCGCCCCGAGCAGCACGACCTTCATCGTGAGCAGGAACACGAACGCCGGGTTGGCGACGAGGAGCCATCCGTACCAGTACGGGTAGATGAGGTGCGTGAATGCGGCGACGGCGGCGGCGAGGGCTGCGGGCACGGCGAAGCGGCGGGGCCGCAGCACGAGGCCCAGCACCACGGGCGCGGCCAGCCACGTGATGAACTGCGGTGACCCCACCTTGTTCGCGAGCATGAGCACCGCGACGAACGCCAGCGACAGCGGCGCGAGCATCTCCCCGAGCGGCGCACGCCGTCGCGCCGCTCGCACGCCGAGCAGGACGACGACGAGCACGCCGGCGGCCATGAGCGGCGTGGTGAGCCCGGCTGCGGCATCCGCACCCGGCCCCTCGATCTGGAACGTCAGGATGTCGCGGTCGTAGACGATGCGCACCGCCGTCGAGCCGCCGGCGATCTGCCAGAGCCACGCGACGGCGAGGGGCGCCTCGATCTGCAGCCCGCGACCCGCCTGCTCGGCGACGAAGCCGACGGCGTTCGTCCCAGCGCCGGCGAGGAGGCTCACCCCGAGGATGCCCGCCGTCAGTGCCATCGCGACGGTGATGACGTCGCGGCGGCCACGGCCGGCGATGACGAGGGACGCGACGAGCGCGGCCGGCCACACCTTCACCCATGCCGCGACGGTGAGCAGCGCCGCGGCCACCCTCGGCCGGCCGGCCGCCCACAGGAGCCCGGTCATCGCGAGCGGTACGGTGATCGCGTCGATCCGGGCGAGCGCGATCGGCCCGAGCAGGGCGAGGAACCCGAGCCACCACCACGCGGCGATGCGCCTCGTGCGGGACAGACGCCGGTTCCCGAGCAGCACGGAGAATGCGATCGCGTCGAGCAGCACGACGAGGGCGAGCCAGGTCTGCCCGTACCACGCCGAGCCGAACGCGAGCGATGCCGCCATGGGCGCGAACGCCAGGATCGGGTACACCCACGGTACGTCGATGCCCATGCGCGCATATCCCGCGGCCGCATTCTCCGCCCAGACGCGGTACACGGCCGTGACGTCGCCCATGGGGTATCCGGGCGCCTCGAGATTCAGCCAGACGAGCAGGCCGTGCACGAGGGCGAACGCCGACCAGAGCCCGGCGCGACCGGCGAGGAAGCGGCGTCCGGAATGACGGCGCACGGATGCCTCGCGCAGCTCGCCGACCGTCATGGCGACGAGCCTAGCCGAGCGTCGCGTCGCGTCCTGCGTGCGTCGGTGGCGTCAGCCGCCGAGGAGCGATCCGACGACGGTCGGCACGGCCGAGGCGACGTCGAGCGCCGTGACGGGTCCGCCCTCGACTGCGGCGCTCGCCCGGCGCGCCGCCTCCGCGTGCACCCACGCGGCGCTCGCGGCGATCTCCGTGAGCGCCTCGGCCCGGTCGGCCAGCTCGCGGTGGTGCGTCGCGACGAGCGCACCGAGGATGCCGGCGAGCACATCGCCCGTGCCGGCCGTCGCAAGCCAGTGCGTGCGCGTCGTGACGGTGCAGCGGTCGCCACCGGGATCGCACACGTGCGTGACCGCGCCCTTCAGGAGCACGGCGACGCCGAGCTCGATCGCCGCGCGTTCGGCCCATGCGGCGGGGTCGGCGCGCACCTCGTCGACGCTCGCCGGGATCTCCCGGGCGGTGAGCAGTGCCGCCAGCTCGCGGGCGTGGGGGGTGATCACCGTCGGCGCGGTGTGCGTGCCCACGAGGTCGAGGGCGCCGGAGTCGACGACGACGGGCACTCGATCGGCCAGGGCGTGCGCCAGGTCGCCGAGCAGCAGGAACGGTCGCCGCTCGGGGTCGATGCCCGAGCCGATGAGCCACGCCTGCACCCGACCGGTGCCCCACACCGTCTCGGGCCGTCTCGCGAGCACCGCCTCCCGCACCGACCG
>JAPSJU010000066.1 GCA_031178025.1 Agromyces sp.
CGGGCCGGGTGCACGCAATCCGGCTCCCCGGTTCGCGCGGCATCCGCCCAGCGCTGCGACGTAGGCTTGACGCGTGAACTCCACGCCCGTTCCCCGCGTCCGCCCGCGCCGTCTTCGCGAGACCGCGTCGATGCGGCGCCTCGTCTCCGAGACCCGCCTGCACCCCGCCGACCTCGTGCTGCCGATCTTCGTGCGCGAGGGCGTGAGCGAGCCGGTGCCCATCGGGTCGATGCCCGGCGTCGTGCAGCACTCCCTGGCGAGCCTGCCGCAGGCCGTCTCGGATGCCGCGGACGCCGGTGTCGGCGGCGTGATGCTGTTCGGCGTCCCCGAGGTGCGCGATGCGCGCGGCTCGGGCGCCACCGACCCCGAGGGCATCCTCAACGTCGCGACGAGGGTCGCCGCCGAGGCCTCCGCCGGACGCCTCGTCGTGCAGACCGACCTCTGCCTCGACGAGTTCACCGACCACGGGCACTGCGGCGTGCTCGACCACCTCGGCCGGGTCGACAACGACGCGACCCTCGAGCGGTACCGCGAGATGGCGCTCGTGCAGGCGGCCTCCGGCTCCGAGCTGCTCGGCCTGTCGGGCATGATGGACGGCCAGGTCGCCGCCGTGCGCGATGCCCTGGACGCCGCCGGACTCACGGGCACCGCGATCCTCGCGTACTCGGCGAAGTACGCCAGCGCCTTCTACGGCCCCTTCCGCGACGCCGTCGAGTCGACGCTCGAGGGGGACCGCCGCTCGTACCAGCTCGATCCCGGCAACCGGCGGGAGGGGGTGCGCGAAGCGCTCATCGACCTCGAGGAGG
The DNA here is from genome assembly GCA_031178025.1 of Agromyces sp. Classification (GTDB taxonomy): domain Bacteria; phylum Actinomycetota; class Actinomycetes; order Actinomycetales; family Microbacteriaceae; genus Agromyces. The sequence goes on from JAPSJU010000066.1 coordinate 807, forward strand.
GCGCCGACGTCGTCATGGTGAAGCCGGCGGGCAGCTACCTCGACGTGCTCGCCGACGTGTCCTCGGCATCCGACGTGCCCGTCTGGGCCTACCAGGTGTCGGGCGAGTACGCCATGATCGAGGCCGCCGCGGCGCACGGCTGGATCGACCGCCGGCGCGCGATCGTCGAGTCGGTGCGGGGCATCCGGCGCGCGGGCGCCGACGCGGTGCTCACCTACTGGGCGGTGGAACTCGCCGAGTGGATCCGCACGGGAGACGCCGCATGAACGCCGCGACGAACGCCGAGCTGTTCGCGCGGGCGCAGGCGGCGATCCCCGGCGGGGTGAACTCGCCGGTGCGCGCCTTCCGCTCGGTGGGGGGCACGCCGCGCTTCCTCGTGTCGGCCCGTGGCCCGTACGTGACCGATGCCGAAGGGCGCGAGTACGTGGATCTCGTGGCGGGGTGGGGTCCTGCGATCCTCGGCCACGCCGATCCGCGAGTGGTCCGTGCGGTGACGGATGCCGCCGCCCGCGGCCTCTCGTTCGGCGCGTCGACGCCCGCCGAGACCGAGCTCGCCGAGCTCGTCGAGGCCCGCGTCACCCCCGTCGAGAAGCTGCGGCTCGTGTCGACGGGCACCGAGGCGACGATGAGCGCCATCCGCCTCGCCCGCGGGTTCACCGGCCGCGACGTGCTCGTGAAGTTCGCGGGCCACTACCACGGCCACTCCGACGGCCTGCTCGCCGAGGCCGGCTCGGGCCTCGCGACGTTCGCACTGCCCGGCTCGGCGGGCGTGCCGGCCGACATCGCCGCCCTCACGCTCGTGCTGCCGTACAACGACCTCGACGCGGTGCGCGCCGCCTTCGCCGAGCACGGCGATCGCATCGCCGCCGTCATCGTCGAGGCGGCCGCGGCGAACATGGGCGTCGTCCCGCCCGCACCGGGCTTCAATCGCGCGCTCGTCGACCTGGCGCACGCGAACGGCGCGCTCGTCATCTCCGACGAGGTGCTCACGGGCTTCCGCGTGTCCGAAGCCGGCTGGTGGGGACTCGAGGCCGGCTCGTCCACCGCGTACACGCCCGACCTCCTCACGTTCGGCAAGGTCATCGGGGGCGGCATGCCCGTGGCCGCGCTCGGCGGCCGCGCCGACATCATGGATCACCTGGCGCCGCTCGGCCCCGTGTACCAGGCGGGCACGCTCTCGGGGAATCCGGTCGCCGTCGCGGCGGGCGTCGCCACGCTGCGGGCGGCGGATGCCGCCGTCTACGCACGACTCGACGCCGTCGCGGCCACGATCTCGGGGGCCGTCTCGCGCGCGCTCGACGCCGAGGGCGTCGCGCACCGGGTGCAGCGCGCGGGCAACCTCTTCAGCTTCGTGTTCGGAGCGGACGCCGCGGCGAACGAGGTGCACGACTACGCGAGCGTGCAACGCCAGGAGGCGTGGCGGTACCCGCCGTTCTTCCACGCGATGCTGGACGCCGGAGTGTCCCTGCCGCCGTCGGTGTTCGAGGCGTGGTTCGTCACGGCCGCACATGACGACGCCGCGATCGAGCGGATCCTCGACGCGCTGCCCGCCGCGGCGCGCGCCGCGGCATCCGCCCGACCCGCCTGAATCCCGGCCACCGCCCGGGCGTGGAGCGGTAACCCTCCTGCACGGTTTCGTCTGCATCGTGCATGAAACCGTTACGCCATTGTGGAGTGGCGACACGGCGTGCAACGGCCGGCTCGGGCAGGATGGAACCATGGCCAGGCTTCGCGTGCACAACGACCGGATCGAGGTTCACCTCACCCCGGCCGAGAAGACGCTCGCCCTGCGCACCGACGATCTCGTGCTGCAGCGCGAGGACATCAGGGCGGCGACCATCGCCGACGATCCGTGGGTGTGGATCCGCGGCATCCGTCGACGCGGGAGCGAGATCCCGCTCGTCGTCGCCGTCGGCGTGTGGAAGTACCACGGTGGAACGGACTTCGTGATCGTCAAGGGCAAGCGGCAGGCCGTCGTGCTCGAGTTCGCCGCGGGCGAGTTCTCCCGCCTCATCCTGAGCACGAATCACGCCGCCGCGCTCATCGACCGGCTGAAGCTCACCGAGCCGCCGGCTCCCGCCGAGGCCGACGTCCAGGTCGACTGACGGCTGACCGCGCGCCGCGCGTCACGTCACGTCCCTCCGCCAGGTCGTCGCGCCGCCGACGAGCGTCGCGACGACGGCGATGCCGAGCAGCACGAGCCCGCCCTGCCACCACTCGAGGGACTGCGCCGTACCCACGGATGCGACCTGGTAGAACGACGCCCCGACCAGCGCATCGCTCGCGGCGCCCGGCAGGAAGCGGCCGACGCTCGCCGTCACCTCGTTGAGCGAGGAGGCGAGCCGCAGCACCGGCTCGACGAACTGGGTGAACGCGACGACGACGACGATCGCGGCGACCTGGTTCGGCACGAGCGCGCCGAGCCCCACGCCGATGGCGCCCCAGAGTGCCATCGCGAGCACGCCCCGCCCGATGAGCGCCCAGATGTCGCTCGAGTCGAGACCCGTGTCCAGCCCGAAGAGGGCGAGGGCCCCGGCCCCCGCACCGACCGACGTCGCGAACGCGACCAGCCCGAGGCCCGCGCCCATCGCGAGCTGCGAGGCGAACTTCGCACCGAGCACGACGGAGCGCTGCGGCTCGGCGAGGAACGTCGGGGTCAGGGTCGCGTGCCGGAACTCGCCCGTCACCGCGAGGGCGCCGAGCAGCACCGGGAAGACATAGCCGACCGAGGACGCGAAGCTGTAGATGAGCGGGGCGAGGTCGGAGCCGGGCGGCACGATGGCGTTGCCGGCTGACCCCGCAGCCTCGCGGTCCTCCACCGCCCACCCGAAGAACGCGCCCAGACCGCCCGCCAGGAACGCCACGTACGCGACGAGCAGCAGGGCGAGCACCCACCACATGCGGGTCGTGAAGACCTTCTGGAACTCGGCGCCGAGCGCGCGCATCGCCGGCATCACTTCACGCCCCCGCTCACGAGTCCGAGGAACGACTCCTCGAGCCCCGACCTCAGGCGGTGCAGGGCGCTGAGCTGCACCCCGGCGACGAACGCCGCGTGTCCGACCCGGGCCGGATCCGGTTCGGCGACGATGAAGCCGCCGCGCCCCTCGGTGTAGTCGAGCCCTGCGGCATCGAGGGCAGCGGCCAGCGCCGGCCTGTCGGGGGAGTCCGCGATCGTGCTCGGAGCGGCATCGAGCTCGAGGCTCGCGAGCGTTCCGCGCTTGACGAGCCGTCCCCTCGAGATGATCACGACCTCGTCGACGCTCTGCTGCACCTCGCTCAGCAGGTGGGAGCTCACGAGCACGGTGCGCCCGTCGCGAGCGAGGTTCTGCAGGAACCCGCGGATCCACTTGATCCCCTCGGGGTCGAGGCCGTTGATCGGCTCGTCGAGCACGAACACGCTCGGGTCGCCGATGAGCGTGTACGCGAGGGCCAGCCGTTGTCGCATGCCGAGCGAGAAGCCGCCGACGCGGCGGTCGGCGAACTCCGACATGCCGACCTGCTCGAGCACCACCGGAACCCTGGCGGCGGGCAGGCCGGCCGCGGTCGCGGTCACCTTGAGGTGATTGCGGGCGCTGCGTCCGGGATGGAAGCTCGCGTCGAGCGCCGCCCCCACCGTCTCGAGCGGCCGGGACAGCTCGCGATAGCTCCTGCCGCCGAACGTGGCCGTGCCCGACGACGGTCGCACGAGCCCGAGCAGCATGCGCAGGGTCGTCGTCTTGCCCGCGCCGTTCGGTCCGAGGAACCCGGTCACCCGGCCCGGCTCGACGGTGAAGCTGAGGTCCTCGACGGCGGTCACCGACCCGAAGTGCTTGCTGAGCCCCGAGATCTCGATGGGGATGCCGCGGTCCATGCGCTCTCCTCACATCGGGGGCGAGCGGAAGCCGCAGACGGCCGCGCCCCCGCACGGCCCCGGCGGAGGGAACCGCCTCACGGCCACCCTAGCGAGCGGACGCCGCTCGGAGCATCCATCACGCGGCGGATGTGCGATCCCGGACGGGTCTCATCGCGTGGCGGCGACGAGCCCCTCGAGCAGGCGTTCGACGTCGGCGGCGTCCGTGTAGGGGGCCAGGCCCATGCGCAGGCCGCCCGCGTCGCCGAGCCCGAGGTGCCGTGACGCCTCGATCGCGTAGAAGTTGCCGGAGGGCGCGAGCACCTTCGCCCCGGCGAGGGCCGTCGTGACTCCGGATGCCGCGCGGCCGGCGAAGGTCGCGAGGGTCGTGGGCGTCCGTCGTGACGCGCGCGACCACACGGTGATGCCGGGTACCTCCGCGAGCCCGGCCTCGAGTCGGGCTCGGAGCGCCGACTCGTGCTCGTGGAGGGCCGCGTACGAGGCGGTGAGCCGGGCGCGTCGGGACTCGGCGGCGCCGGCGGCATCCGGATCGAGGCCCGCGAGCACGTCGACCGCCGCCGTGACCCCCGCGAGCATCTCGTACGGCAGGGTGCCGAACTCGAAGCGCTCGGGGACGACGTTCGTCGACGGCAGGAGCTTGTCGGGCGTGACCGACTCGAGCAGCTCCGGGCGGGCTGCGAGCACGCCGCAGTGGGGGCCGAGGAACTTGTACGGCGAGCACACGAAGAAGTCGGCGCCGAGGCGCTCCATGCTGGGCAGCTCGTGCGCGGTGTAGTGCACGCCGTCGACGAAGACGAGGGCCCCTGCAGCGTGCGCCGCGGCGGAGATCGCCGGGAGGTCGGGCATCGTGCCGAGGAGGTTCGACGCCGCCGTCACGGCGACGACGCGCGTGCGGTCGGACAGCACGGCCTTCACCGCGTCCGCGGTGAGCTCGGCCGTCGCCGGATCGAACTCGGCCCAGCGCACCGTCGCCCCCGCCCGCTCGGCCGCGTGCACCCATGGCCGCACGTTGGCGTCGTGGTCGAGCCGCGTCACGACGACCTCGTCGCCGGCCCGCCAGTCACGGGAGAGGTGTCGCGAGAAGTCCATCACGAGCTGCGTGGCGCTGCGGCCGTGGACGATGCCGCGCGGGTGGGCGTCGAGCAGGTCGGCCATGGCGAGCCGGAAGCCGTGCACGGCGGCCTCGGCGCGCTGCTCGGATTCCCCGATGGCGCCGCGGTTGGAGAGCGGGGCGGTGAGCACGGATGCCACGGCGTCGCCGACCGCGCTCGGCGTCTGCGTTCCGCCCGGGCCGTCGAAGTGCGCCCATCCGCTTCCGAGTGACGGGAACTGCGACCGGATCCGTGCGACGTCGTACACCATGCCGAGAGCCTACGTGCTGGAGGGATCGCACCGGCGCACGGCTAGCATGCCCTCATGGGCGAGCTGGACCCCGCGGCATCCGACACCGCGACCGAGCCGGCGCAGCGGCGCCGCTTCTCGGTCAACACGCTGCTCGACGGCTTCTTCTTCGTCTACGCGGGCCTGGCGGCGGTGTGGCTCGCATGGCTCGTGCTCACCGAGTCGTTCACCTTCGGGTGGTGGGGCATCGCGTTCTTCGTCACCTTCTGGGTGGTGCTCGCGTACCTGGTACTTCCGCGCCTGCACCGCATCCTCACGACGATCTACGTGCCCGACTACTTCATCGGGCGGGCGCGCACGAGCGACGGCCTGCTCGGCGACCCCGTGAACGTCGCGCTGCTCGGCGAGGAGGCGCAGGTGCACGCGGCGTTCGCGGCCGCCGGCTGGACCCGGGCCGACGACATCACGCTCGCGTCGAGCTGGCGCATCGTCACCTCGACGATCACGCGGCGCAGCTACGACGAGGCGCCGGTCAGCCCGCTGTTCCTCTTCGGCCGACAGCAGGACTTCGCGTACCAGCAGGAGGTGGAGGGAAACCCCGCGCGGCGCCACCACGTGCGGTTCTGGCGCACGCCTGACGGGTGGCTCCTGCCGGGCGGTCGACGCGTGGACTGGCTGGCGGCCGGCACCTTCGACCGGGCGGTGGGCTTCTCGCTGTTCACCCTGCAGGTGACGCACAAGATCGACGCCGACATCGACGTCGAACGCGATCACATCGTCGCGAGCGTCCGCGCGGGAGACCCGGAGGTACGCGTCGAGGTCCTGCGCGACTTCTCGACGGGCTACCACTCCCGGAACGGCGGCGGCGACACGATCCGCACCGACGGCGACCTCCCGATCATCGACGTGCGGGCGGTACGAGCGTCGACGACGGCCGTCGCCGCGGCGGAGCTCGCGCCGGCACCGACGACGGCCGACCCGGCGGAGGCCGTGACATGAACGTCGAGAAGCGCCCCGCGTTCGAGCCCCCCGCGGCGCTCGCGGCGCCGGTCGCGCCCCCTCCGAGCATGCGGCGGCCGGCGGCGACCGCCATGGGCGCGCTGCTCGTGGTGCTGCGCGTGATCGCCGGCGTGGTCTGGCTCCTGGCCCTCGCGTTCCAGTGGAACGGCATCCTCGAACGCGACCTCGGCCTCGGGGTCGACGACGTCGAGGAACGAGCGGCATCGGATGCGGTGCTCGCGGTCGTGCTCGTCGTCGGCGGCGTGGTGCTCGCGATCGACCTGGCCCTGGCGGTGCTCGTCTACCTGGGCAGCAATGCGGCACGCCTCGCCGTCATGATCTTCGCGACCCTCAGCATCACGGTCGCCGCCGTCGACTACTTCGGCGGCGGCGCGGACATCACCGTGCGCACGACGCTCGTCACGCTCGCACTCGACATCCTCGTGCTGCTCGCGCTCTCGAGCCGAGCGGCTCGCGCCTACGCGCGCCGGCCCCGCCCGGCTCGCCGGCGGCGCGTCAGTTGAGCGGACGGATGCCGGTGGGCAGCGTTCCTCCGCCGTAGAGGGAGCTCGCGAGGTCCTGCAGGGCTCCGAGCGCGACGCGCTGCGTCGACGGGCCGTACGAGACGCGGGCGACTCCGAGTTCCTGCAGCCGTGCGGGCGCGGGCAGCGCGGGGACTCCGATGACGCTCACCCGCCGTTCGCCGATGCCGGCGACCAGCTCGGCGACGACGTCCTCGCCGAAGCTGCCGGGCACGAACACGCACGTGGCGCCCGCGTCGAGGAACGCGCGACCGCGCTCGATCGAGTCGGCGATGTTCTGCCCGACCGGCCGGTCGCGGCCGCGGAGGAACACATCCGTCCGGGCGTTGAGCGCGAACGGCACGCCCTCGGCGTCGGCGGCGGCGACCACGGCCGACACGGCGGCCACTGCCGCATCGAGCGGCTTCAGCTGGTCCTCGAGGTTCGCGCCGACGATGCCCTCGCCGATCGCACGGCGCGTCGTCTCGCCCGCGTCGCCGTAGCCGGCCTCGAGGTCGGCCGACACGGGCACCTCGACGGCTCGCGCGATCCGTCCGCACATCTCGAGCATCAGGTCGCGCGGAATGTGCTCGCCGTCGGGGTAGCCGAACGTCGCCGCGATCGAATGGCTCGCCGTCGCGATGGCCCGCGTCTCCGGCAGCGCGGCCACCGCCCTGGCGGACGCGACGTCCCACACGTTCACCACCTGCAGCAGTTCGGGCGCGGTGTGGAGGCGGCGGAGTTCCGTTGCGGCATCGGAGAGCGTCATCCGTTCAGCCTACGGCCGTCGCGTGAATGGGCTCGTGCGGCGCCGGTCGGCGCCGTTCGAGCCGCTCGGCATGTCAGGAGCAGCAGCCGCCGCCTGCGACGACGGCGCCGGGGAGGCCGGTCGAGCACACGCCGGTGGCCGGGAGCACGAGTTCGACGTGGCGTGCGGCGGCGTGGTCGCCGTCGATCCAGGCCGTGATCGAGCGCACCTGCTCGTACCCCGTCGCGAGCAGGAAGGTCGGCGCTCGGCCGTAGCTCTTCATGCCGGCGAGGAAGAAGCCCGGCTCCGGATGCGCGAGCTCGGCGAAGCCGTGCGGCTCCACCGTGCCGCAGCTGTGCACGTTCGGATCGATGAGCGGGGCGAGGCGCTTGGGCGCCTCGACGATCTCGTCGAGCTCGAGGCGGATCTCCCGGAGCATGTCGAGGTTCGGGCGGAAGCCCGTGGCGTTCACGACCACGTCGGTCTCGTGCTCCACGAGTTCGCCGCTCCGGGACCCGATGAGTCGCACTCCTCCGTCGGTGCGGCCGAGCCGCACGATCTCGAAGCGGTCGAGCACCTCGATGCGGCCGGCGTCGACGAGCGCGTCGACGCGGCGGCCGATCGACGCGCGGGCGGCGAGCTCGTCGTCGGCGGACGTCGTCACGCGCACGGCGGTCGCGTTGCGGATGAGCCAGGTGATCCGGGTGCCGGGCTCGGCGTCCGCGAGCTCGGCGAGCGCGAGCAGGGTGTTCGCCGCGGAGTGACCGGCGCCGACGACGGTGACGTGCCGACCGGCGAAGCGGGAGCGCTCGCGACCGAGCACGTCGGGGAGGGCGTGACTGACCCGATCGGCCACCTCCTCGAGCCCGAGGGGGTCGAGGCCGCTGGAGGCGAGGCTGTTCGGGTGGTCGTAGGTGCCGGATGCGTCGATCACGGCGCGGGCGGTGAACTCGTCGACGCCGTCGGCCGTGCGCACCCGCACCAGGAACGGGGTGGACTCGCGTCGGGCGGAGCGGGTGCGATCCATGCCCTGCCGGGTGATCGCCTCCACCGAAGCGCCCGTGCGGAGGCGTGAGGCGATCGGCGCGAGCGCCGCGAGCGGCTCGAGGTAGCGCTCGACGAGTTCGGCGCCGGTGGGGAGCCGATCGCCGGGCGGGAGCTCCCAGCCCGTGTCTTCGAGGAGGCGCCGGGAAGCGGGGTCGACGACATGCCGCCACGGCGAGAACAGGCGGGTGTGGCCCCACTGGCGCATGCTGTTCGCGATCCGGTCTCCCGATTCGACCACCACGAAGTCGATGCCGCGTTCGACGAGGTTCGCGGCTGCGGCGAGGCCGACGGGTCCGGCTCCGATGATCGCGACGGGGAGGTCGTCGAGGGTGCGCTCGCGCACCGC
>JAPSJU010000067.1 GCA_031178025.1 Agromyces sp.
GCCGCCGCGGCGATGACCTCGATGCTCATCATCGCGACGGACCCGTACAACGCGGCGAAGGCGCTCACCTGGATGTCGGGCTCGACCTACGGTCGGACGTTCCCGCAGCTCATCCCGCTGCTCGTGGTGCTGCTCGCGGCGTCGCCGATCCTCGTCGCGATGCGGCGCGAGCTCGACCTGCTCGCGTTCGACGACGACACTCCGCGCGTGCTCGGCGTGCGACTCGCCCCGACGCGGCTCGGGCTGCTCGCGGTGTGCGTCGCGCTGACCGCGACCGCGGTGTCGGCGATCGGCGTGGTGGGCTTCGTCGGACTCGTGGCACCGCACGCGGCCCGCGCCCTCGTCGGGGCTCGCCACGTGCTCGTGCTTCCGCTCGCGGGGCTCCTCGGGGCGGTGCTCGTCTGCCTGGCCGACACGCTCGGGCGCACCGTCATCGCACCCGCGCAGTTGCCCGCGGGCCTGCTCACCGCCGTCGTCGGGGCGCCGTACTTCGTGTGGCTCCTGTGGCGGGCACGTCGCTCCGCATGACGGCCGAGCCGTTCGCGGGAGGCGCCGGTTCCCGGCCGACCGCCGGATGTGCCAGACTTAGGTAATGCTTACCTCACTCGCCGAAGCCGCACCGCGCGAGCGCCCCGCGTATCGCTCGTTCCGCGTGCAGGTGGCTCGCGTCGAACGGCTCTCGCCGCACTTCACGAGCATCACCTTCACCGGTGACGAGCTCGGGGAGTTCGGCACGGCCGGACTCGACCAGCGGGTGAAGGTCGTGCTGCCACTGCCCGAGATCGGCTTCGCCGCCTTCCCCGAGGGCGAGGACTGGTACCCGGCGTGGCGAGAGCTGCCCGGCGAGCTGCGCAATCCCTTCCGCACGTACACCGTCCGCGCCGTGCGCCCCGACGTGCGCGAGGTCGACGTCGTCTTCGTCGGGCACGGCGACGGCGGCCCGGCCTCCGCATGGGCCGCGCAGGCGAGCCCCGGCGACGAGCTCGTGCTCATCGGACCCGACGAGCTGAGCCCGGGCCGCACCTCGGGCATCGACTGGCGCCCTGGCGACGTCGAGACGTTCGTGATCGCCGGCGACGAGACCGCGGCGCCGGCGATCGCGTCGATCGTCGGTGCACTGCCCGCCGATGCGAACGGCATCGCCCTCATCGAGGTTCCCGCGAACGAGGATCGGCTCGAGATGCAGGCGCCCCCCGGGGTGGAGGTGCGCTGGCTTCCCCGGAACGAGGGCGGGACGCACGGCGACCGCCTCGTGCCCGCCGTGCGCGACTGGGTCGTGCGGCACCTGGCCGCACGCGGCCTCGCCGCCGCGAGCGACGAGGAACGCGCCCAGCGCGCACTCGCCGCCGCCGAGCACGACGACGAGCCGGACGGGCCCCTGTGGGACGTGCCGGAAGGGCACAGCCTCGACGGCGCCTGCTACGCCTGGCTCGCGGGGGAGGCAACCGCCATCACCACCCTGCGTCGATTCCTCGTGCGCGAGGCGGGCCTCGACCGCCGCCAGGTGGCCTTCATGGGCTACTGGCGCCTGGGTCGCGCCGAGCTCGACTGACCAGAGGTGATCGACCGGATGCCGCGCGTCGCAGCGGTCGCCGAGGGGCACCCCGCACCCGCGCGGGGCAGCGGTCGGCGCCGTGCGCCCGGCATGACCCTCGCCGTCGCCGTCGCGCTGCTCGTCGTCGTCGCCGTCGTGAGCCTCGCCGTCGGCACGCGGCACGTCCCGCTCGACGTGGTCCTCGGTGCGTTCGGATCCCCCGTTCCGGGCGATGCCGGCCAGGTCGTCGTCCGCGAGCTCCGGTTGCCGCGCGCCCTCATCGGGCTCATGGCCGGAGCCGCCCTCGGCGTCGTCGCCGCGCTCCTGCAGGGCGCGACGCGCAACCCGCTCGCCGACCCCGGCCTCCTCGGCATCAATGCGGGGGCGTCGCTCGCGGTGGTCGCCGCGATCGCATTCCTCGGCGTCGCCTCGCCGCTCGGCTTCGTCTGGTTCGCCTTCGGCGGCGCCGCCGTCGCCGCGGCCGTCGTCTTCGCGATCGGCTCGTCAGGCGGGGGAGGGGCGACGCCGGCCAAGCTCGCCCTCACGGGCGCCGCGCTCACCGCCGCCACCACTCCGCTCATCACCCTGCTGCTCATCGGCGACGAGGGCACGCTGTCCCAGTACCGGTTCTGGTCGGTCGGCTCGCTCTCCGGCCGCGGCATCGAGACGGCGGGGGCGCTCTGGCCCTTCCTCATCGCGGGGCTCGCGCTCGCGGCGTGGCTCGCCGCCCGACTGAACCTGCTCGCACTCGGGGACGACGTCGCGCGCGGGCTCGGCGTGCGACTCGCCGCCACCCGGGTCGCCACGGCGGCCGCCGTCATCCTGCTCGCGGGCACGGCGACGTCGCTCGCCGGCCCGATCGCCCTGCTCGGCCTCGCGGTCGCCCACGCGGCCCGTGGTCTCGTCGGCGGCGACTATCGCTGGATCATGCCGCTCTCCGCGGTGCTCGGATCGACCGTGCTCCTGGCGGCCGACGTCATCGGACGGCTCGTCGTGGCGCCGGCGGAGCTCGAGGCCGGCATCGTCGCGGCGATCGTCGGCGCGCCCGTGCTCATCGCGCTCGTACGCCGCACGAAGGGAGCGGCGCTGTGACCGCCGCACCGGCACCCGCGCCGCCCGCGCCGGCCGCCGAGGGTGCGGGCGCGCGTGCCACGCTCACGGCCGCCCGGGTCGCCGCGACACGGTCACGACGACGGCGCCGCGAGACGTCCGTGGTGCTCGTCGTCGCACTTCTCGCGGTCGCCGCCGCCACCGCGTCGCTCCTCCTCGGCGCGGCCGGGCTCACCATCGGCGACGTCGCGGCCGTGCTCGTGGGGCAGGGATCATCGAAGGCCGAGTTCGTCATCATGCGGCTCAGGCTGCCGCGCGTCGCCGCGGCGGTCATCGCGGGCGGCGCCCTCGGTCTCGGCGGCGCGCTCTTCCAGAGCACGCTCCGCAACCCGCTCGCGAGTCCGGACGTGCTCGGAGTGACGGGTGGGGCGAGCCTCGCGGCGGTCGGCTCCATGCTGCTGCTCGGGGTCGACGGCCCGCTCATCTCGCTCGCGGCGTTCGCCGGCGCGCTCAGCGTCGCGGCGCTCATGTGGGCGCTCGCGTGGCGGGGAGGCCTCACCGGCATCCGGTTCGTGCTCGTCGGGATCGGACTCGCCTCGATCATCTCCGGACTGCTCGGCTGGCTCATCACCCGCGCCGATGTGCGCGAGGCCTCGGAGGCGCTCGTCTGGATGGTCGGCGGCATCGCGTCGGTCGGGTGGGACGAGCTCGCACTCGCGGGCGGGGCCCTGGCGGTGCTCCTCCTGCTCACCGCGCTGTTCTCGCCCCGGATGCCGCTGCTCGCGCTCTCCGACGACAGTGCGCGGTCGCTCGGCCTCGATGCGACCCGAGCGCGCGCGGTGGCGATCGTGCTGGGTGTCGCGCTCGTCGCCGTGGCGACCGCGATCGCCGGGCCGGTGGCGTTCGTCGCGCTCGTCGGTGCGCCGATCGCGCGGGCGCTCGTCGGCCACGGGCAGGCGGCGCTCGCGGCGTCCATGCTCGTCGGCGCGACGATCGTGCTCGTCGCCGATCTCGTCGCCCAGCACGCCCTCACGGGGGTGGCGGTGCCCGTGGGCATCGTCACCGGCCTCATCGGCGCGCCCTACCTCCTCTGGCTCATCGCGAGAGGCAACCGGAGAGGAACGGACGGATGACCAGATCGGCACCGCATGCACTCCGAGCCGAATCGCTCACCCTCGCCTACGACGGCCGCACCGTGATCGAGGGCCTCGACCTCGAGATCCCCGACGGCCGCATCACGGCCATCGTGGGGCCCAACGCGAGCGGCAAGTCGACCCTGCTGCGCGGACTCGCGCGGTTGATGCGGCCCGAGTCGGGCCGGGTGACGCTCGATGACCGGGACATCCGCTCGTACTCGCCACGCGATTTCGCGCGCCGCGTCGCGGTGCTTCCGCAGCAGCCGGTCGCGCCCGACGGCGTGCTCGTCGCCGAGCTGGTCGCGCGCGGGCGGCATCCGCATCGCAGCTGGTTCGGCGGGCGCTCGAGCGAGGACGATCGCATCGTCGCGGAGGTCCTCGATGCGACCGGCACGGCGGGACTCGCCGATCGCTCGGTGTCGGAGCTCTCGGGCGGCCAGCGCCAGCGCGTGTGGATCGCGATGGCCCTCGCCCAGCGTGCCGACATCGTGCTGCTGGACGAGCCGACGAGCTTCCTCGACGTGAGCCACCAGCTCGAGCTGCTCGACCTCTTGACCGATTCGAACCGAGCCCACGGCACGACGGTCGTCATGGTGCTGCATGAGCTGAACCTCGCGGCCCGCTACGCCGATCACCTCGTGGTCGTCGAGGCCGGCCGGATCGCGGCGGCAGGGGAGCCGGCCGCGGTGATGACCGCCGAGGTCATGGGCACGGCATTCGGGCTCGAGTGCGTCGTCACCGCGGACCCGGTCGCCGGGTCGCCGATGATCGTGCCCATCGGCCGGTTCCATCGGGCGTGACTCCGGCTTCGCTGCGAAGGGCGAATGAGGTTAGGCTTACCTCACTTCACTCTGAAAGGAAGTCCATGCGCGTCCGACGCTCGATCGCCCTCCTCGCCGCCACTGCGGCCGCCCTCGCCCTCGCCGGCTGTTCGACCGCCGCCCCGGAGCAGGACGGCTCCGCAGCGGCGCCCGACGGCTCCTTCCCCGTGACCATCGCGCACGCGTTCGGCGAGACGGAGATCACCGCCGCGCCCGAGCGCGTCGCCACGTGGGGCTGGGGGAGCACCGAGGCGGCCCTCGCCCTCGGGGTGGTCCCGGTCGCGATGGCGCAGCAGAGCTACGGGGCCGACGACGAGGGCGTGCACCCCTGGGTGGCCGACGAGCTCGAGGAGATCGGCGCGGAGACCCCCCGCATCCTCACCGACGACGGCGAGGCGCCGCCGTACGAGGAGCTCGTGGAGGCCGAACCCGATGTCATCCTCGCTCCCTTCTCGGGCGTCACCGAGGAGCAGTACGAGCTGCTCAGCGAGATCGCGCCGACGGTCGCCTACGAGGGCGAGCCGTGGACGACGCCGTGGCGCGACGTGATCACGACGGTGGGCACCGCGCTCGGCAAGGCGGCAGAGGCGGAGCAGGTGCTCGAGGACCTCGACGCCGAGCTCGCCTCCCGCGCCGAGGAGCACCCGGAGCTCGCGGGAAAGACCGTCGCCGCCGTGTGGGACGTGGCCGGCACGTTCTACGTGTACACGCCGGAGGACGCCCGCGTGGAGTTCCTGGCAGGACTCGGGCTCGAGAACGCCCCGTCGGTCGCCGAGCTCGCGAACGGCGACTCGCCCTTCTACTACACGCTCAGCTACGAGCAGCTGGACCAGCTCGAGAGCGACCTCATCCTCAGCTATCACGACACCGAGGAGGAGGCCGAGGCCTTCCTCGCCTCGGCGCCGATCCAGGCGATCCCGGCCGTCGCGCGCGGGCAGGTGGCGCAGGTCATCGGCACGGAGCTCATCGCTGCCGTGTCGCCGCCCACCGCCCTCTCGCTCACCTACGGGCTCGACGAGCTCGTCGCGGCGCTCGCTGCGGCCGCCGAGGCAGGGCGCTGACCAGCTGAAGCGGGCGGCTGCCGCAGGTGCGGCGCGTTCCGAGTTCAGCGCGGTGCGCGAGCGGCGGGCCGCCGCGGCAGGTACCCGCCCGCTTCGAGCCCGGCCTCGATCTCGAAGCGGTTGCGCAGCGGGTCGCGGCCGGCGAGGAGGTAGAGGAACGGGAACAGCATGCCGTACCTGCGCCACTGCTGCTTGTGCACGGCCTCGTGGCCGAGCACCGTGGTCCCGTCGTTGCGTGCGGTGAGGTAGCAGCCGCCGACGCAGGACCCGCCGCGACCGAAGGTCCACTTCGGCATGCCGGTGAACACGAGGAGCCCATGCCGGCGCCGGATCGGACCGGTGCTCCAGATGAATCCCCACACGCATCCGACGAGCGTCGCCCACCAGTACCCGGCGTGGCTGATCGGGGAGTCGGTGAGCCGAATCCGCAGCCGACGCACGCTCACGCGGCCACCTCCGGCCGGCCGAGGCTCTCGAGCAGGCGAAGCCACACCTCGCTCATCGTGGGGAACGCCGGCACCGCGTGCCACAGTCGATCGACGGGAACCTCTCCGACGATCGCGATCGTCGCGGCCTGCAGCAACTCCGCGACGTCCTGCCCGACGAAGGTGGCGCCGATCACGGTGCCGAGGTCGGCGTCGATCACCAGCCTGGCGCGGCCGTCGTACCCGTCGGCGAGGATGCCGGCGCCGCTGGCGGACTGCATGGGCACGTCGGCGAGGCGGATGCGTCGTCCGTCTCGCTCGGCCGCGGCCGAGGTGAGGCCGACCGCGACGCACTCGGGCTCGCTGAACACGACCTGCGGGACCGCAGCGTGGTCGGCCGTCGCGGCGTGGACGCCCCACGGGCGTGTGTCGAGCGGCCGGGCGAGCGCCCGCGCAGCGATCACGTCGCCCGCGGCACGTGCCTGGTACTTGCCCTGGTGCGTGAGGAGGGCCCGGTGGGTGACATCGCCGACCGCGTACAGCCAGTCGCCCGGCTCGGCCCCGTTCACGCCGCCGTCGGCGACGAGCATCGTGTCGTCGACGGTGAGCCAGGCGCCCGGCACGAGGCCGATCGTCTCGAGCCCGAGCGCATCCGTACGAGGTCTGCGCCCGGTGGCGACCAGCACCTCGTCGGCGACCACGGTCGTGCCGTCGTCGAGCGAGAGCACCACCTCGCCGGAGCCGGAGCGCTCCACCCGCTCGAGTTGCACGCCGAGCCGCACGGTCGCCCCGAGGCCGGCGAGGCCGGCCTCGACGCGCTCACCGGCGAAGTCCTCCATGCCGCCGAGGAGGCGACTGCGGGCGAGCACGGTGACCTCGCTGCCGAAGCCCGCGAACGCCGTGGCCATCTCGACGGCGACGACGCCGCCGCCGATGATCGCGAGCCGGGCGGGCGGACGCTGGACGCTCGTCGCTTCGCGGCTCGTCCAGGGCCGGGCCTCCGCCAAGCCCGGAATCGGCGGGATGACGGGGTCGGAGCCGGTCGAGACGACGACCGCGTGCCTGGCCACGAGCGTGATCCGGCTGCCGTCGGCGCGGTCGACGTCGACGCGCCTCGGCCCCGAGAGCCGCCCGTGCCCGCGCTCGAGGTCCACGCCGACGCTTCGGAGCCACTCGGCTGCGCCCTCGTCGTCCCAGTTCGAGACCCATTCGTCACGGCGTCGCAGCACCGAGGCGACATCGAGGTTCCCGGTGACCGCCTCGGATGCGCCCGGCACTCGACGCGCCGCACGCAGGGCAGCGGCACTGCGCAGCAGCGTCTTCGACGGGATGCATGCCCAGAACGAGCACTCGCCGCCCACGAGCTCGTGCTCGACGAGCACGACCTCGAGGCCCGCGGCACGTGCGCGGTCGGCCACGTTCTCTCCGACGGGACCACCGCCGATGACGATGACGTCCACCTCGCGCTGCATGCGACTCCTCCCCGGCCGGACGGTGTCCGGCAGTCGTGCCCAGCCTAGGCAGAACCGGCGACTCCCGACCTCCTTCGCGAGATCAGGTCGAGCTGCCCGACGACGCAGCGCTCGTCCGGGCCGAGGCGCCGGAGGTGAGGGCACCGACGAGTCGGAGGATGGTGGGAAGGTCGTCGGTCGCCGTCTCCGGTGAACCGGGTGCGAACCCGGCGATCGCCGCTCCGGCGAGCGGGAAGCGGGTCGCAACCTCTCGGAGGAGGGTCGCGAGCGAGGCCGCGTCGATGCCGAAGGGCATCGGGTACGAGAGTCCCGCGAGCGCCGACGGGTCGAGGACGTCGAGGTCCACGTGGACGAACACGTTCGCCGCGCCGGTCGCCTCGAGGGCGCCGATGACGGTGCTCGGGTCGGTGAGGTCGTCGGCCGTGAGCACCCGGACGCGGTGGTCGTCGATGAAGCGACGCTCCTCGTCGTCGATCGCGCGGATGCCGCCGAGCACGATGCGATCGGGTGCGACGCGCGTGGCGAGGTCGAGGGCGAGGCCCTCAGCGCCGTCGCCCGCGATGGCGCGAAGCGTCATGCCTCCGAAGCCGCCCGATGGCGAGGAGTCGGGCGTGTTGAGGTCGGGGTGGGCGTCGAGCCACAGCACGGCGAGATCTCCTCGCGTGGTGCGTGAGGCGTGGGCCACGGCGGCGAGGGACGCCCCGCAGTCCCCGCCGACGGTGAGCGCCCAGTCGGGAACCTGGGCGAGCGCCTGCTCGGTGAGCTCGCGCACGCGCCGAATCGTGCTGAAGCGCTGCACGCCGGTTCCGAGCGCCTCGCCGGCCTCGACCGGCACGTCGACGACGATCGTCGCCGCGGCCGGCAGGTCGCCCCGGATCGCGGCGGCACCGTCGGCGTGACTCATCGCACGGGCGGACACCGAGCCCTGCCACAGCGGCACGACGACGAACGTTGCGGGCATGCCCTCACAGTATCGCGTGCGCGAACCGACTCGACCGACCGGATCCGCCGCGCCCGAACCGATGACATCGCCCGGGCACGGCGGCGCGGTATCCGCTCAGCCGGAGATGGCCCCCTGCGGGGTGCCGCCGGCCTTCAATGCGGCCAGCCGGGCGTCGACCTCGGTGAGCTCGCCCAGGTCGTCGAGCTCGTTGAACTGCGCGTCGAGGCTCGAGGCGGCGAGTTCGGCCTGTCCGCGGACGACGGCCTCCTCCCGGCGGATCTTGTCCTCGAAGCGACCGATCTCGCTCGTCGGGTCGAGCACGTCGATCGACTTCACCGCGTCCTGGACCTGACGCTGCGCCTGTGCGGTCTTCGCTCGCGCGACGAGCTCGGAGCGCTTGTTCTGCAGCTGGACGAGCTTCTCCTTCATGCCGTTGAGGCCGGACTTCAGCTTGTCGACGACCTCGGTCTGCGCGGCGATCTGCGGCTCGGCCGCCCTGGCCTCGTTCTCCGCCGAGATCTGCCGGCTCAGCGCGACCTTCGCGAGGTTGTCGAACTTGTCGGCGCCGGCCGTATCGCCGGCTGCTCGCAGCTCGTCGCCCTTCCGGCTCGCCGCCACCGCCTTCTCGCCCCACTCGCGTGCCGCCTCGATGTCCTCGCGATGGTCGTCCTCGAGGAGTCGCAGGTTGCCGATGGTCTCGGCGATCGCGGCCTCGGCATCGGCGATCGAGTTCGTGAAGTCGCGGACCATCTGGTCCAGCATCAGCTGCGGGTCCTCGGCCTGGTCGATGAGGCCGTTGATGTTGGCTCGCAGGAGCTGCGAGATCCGTCCGAAGATGGACTGCTTGGTCATGGGTGGTTCCTTTCGTCGGGGTCGGTGGACGATGGTGGTCGTGGTGGGCGGCTACCGCGCTCGGCGCGTCCCGCCCGGAGGATCATGGGACTCAGAATCGGCCTCCGCTCCCGCGCCGGGAGCGCGTCGCGGATCCGCCGAAGCTCCCGGGCGAGCGGCGGCCGCCGCCGCCTCCGAAGCCGCCTCCGACGCCGCCGCGGCCGAAGCCGCCGCCGCCTCCTCCGAAGCCGCCGCCTCCTCCGAAGCCGCCGCCGCCGCCGAGCACGGAGTTGATGAGGATGCCGCCGAGGACCGCACCGAAGAGGTCGCCTCCGCCGCTGCCCGCCTGGGCGAATCCGCCCCCCATGCCGGCGGTCCCGCCGA
>JAPSJU010000371.1 GCA_031178025.1 Agromyces sp.
CTCAGTCGGCGTCGTATCGGGCGAGCCGCAGTCGGAGCGCGTCGAGGATGAGTTCGAGGCCGAGCTCGAAGGCCCGGTCCGAGCGCTCGACGCCGCGCTCGGCGCCGGCGACGAGGCGACCGAGCGTGGCCGTCGGCGTCTCCGGCTGCCAGATGTCGTCAGGCGATGCGAGGTCGAGGCCGAAGCCGAGCGCGAAGGAGTCGAGGATCGCGACGACGACGAGGACCTCCTCGTCGGGGAAGCCGGCGCCGAGGAGCGCGGTGGTGAGGTGGTCGTAGCTCGCGATGACCGAGGCATCCGTGATGGTCTTGCCGACGATGAGCGGCACGGCGAACGGATGCTCGGCGTACATGCGACGGAGCGAGCGCATCGTCGCCGAGACGACCTCGTCCCAGCTGCCGGCGGGATGCTCCGGGAGGTATCGGGCGCCGAGGCGGCCGCGGATGAGTTCGACGATCTCGTCGCGGCCGTCGACGTGGTTGTAGAGCGAGGACGCCGTCACCCCGAGGCGCCGGGCGAGGGCGTTGACGCCGAACGGCGCGCCCGAGTCGACGAGCTCGAGTGCGGCCTCGGCGATGCGCTCGGTCGAGAGGAGGGGAACCCTCGGTCGTGGCATGGTCGCCTCCTTCGCTCGCACAGCATACGACCGCGTGCACCGGGTCTTCCCAACGGGGCACCGCATCTGCATAATAAACGAACACCATTCGTTGACCGGCGGAGACCACCCCCGAACCGCCTCGCCCCTGCTTCGCTCCCCGCACGACGACGTGCCCCGACTCCCCCGGAGAACCATGACCCAGCCCGACCTGACCCCCCGCGTGCCACTCCGACTGCCGAGCGCGGTCGCGACCTTCGGCGTCGGCATCGCCGGGTACCTCGGCGTGAACCTCTCGCCCTACATGATCACGGCGCTGCAGGGCGCCCTGGGCTCCGACGTGCTCACCGCGAGCTGGATCATCACCGCCACGCTGCTCGCGACCGCCCTCACCGGCCTCGCCATCGCGCGGCTCTGCGCCGGGCCGCGGCGACTCCTCGTGGCTCGCATCGGACTCGCGCTCTCGGCCGTCGGGTTCGGCATCGCCGCCCTCGTGCCCGCACCCGCTGCCGTCATCGCGGGCCTGCTGCTCGGCGGCATCGGCGCGGGCGGCGCCGTCGCGGCATCCGGCGCCGCGCTCGCCGCCTTCATCAACCCCGACCGCGTCGCGGGCATCAACGGCCTCGCGAATCGCGCCGTCATCACGGTGATCCTCGCCGTCGTCCCCCTCGTCGGCCTCGCACCCCTCAACGTCTTCGGCGTGCTCGGCGGCTTCGCGCTCGTCATGCTCGCCGTGAGCGGCTGGCTCCCCAAGGCCCCGCTCACCGCGGCGACCGATGCCGCGGCATCCGCGGCCCCCTCCACGTCGGCCAGGCCGGCGCGACGGCTCGAGACCATCGCGGGCCTGGCGCTGCTCGTCGTGTTCGCCCTCTGGGCGGTGAGCGAGGACTCGCTCTGGGCCATGGCCGGCGTCATGGGCGCCGAGCAGGCCGGGCTCACGCCCGAAGGACTCGGCATCGCGCTGAGCGGCGCGACCGCCGGCGGCCTCGTCGGCTGCATCCTCCTCATGATCGTCGGCGAGCGGCTCGGCCGTGCGGTGCCGCTCGCGGTGCTGCTCGTCGCCGGCGGCATCCTGAAGATCGTCGAGGGGCAGGTGACCGACGCCACGTCCTTCATCGTGGTGTTCATCGCCTGGAACACCATCTACGCCATCGCCTTCATGTACTTCGTCGCCGCGTCGGCGGCGCTCGACGCCGACGGTCGCTGGTCGGGGCCCCTGCTCGCGGTGTACCTGGTCGGCTCGAGCCTCACGCCCGTCATCGGCGCCGCACTCGTCGAGGTGTTCGGGTTCGAGGGGTTCGCGGTCGTGCTCGGCGTCTCGAGCTTCGTGCTCGCCGTTCCGACCTTCGTCGTCGCCCGCATCTCCACGCGGCTGCAGCGTCGCGAGTCGGGACTCGGGTCGAGCGGGGGCGGCGGCCACGAAGGGCCGGGAGCGCACTCCGCCGGTGGCGGGCGTGCCGGGGCCGAGGCCGGGGCGACGGCATGACGCGCGTGCACTACGCGGGCGGACGCATCTTCACCGCCGCCGAGCCGGCGTGGGCCGAGTCCGTCGTCACCGAGGGCGAACGCATCGCCTTCGTCGGCTCGGCAGCGGATGCCGCGGCGTTCGCGGGCCCGGA
>JAPSJU010000372.1 GCA_031178025.1 Agromyces sp.
CACGTACGACGGATGACGCGGATGCGTCCGACCGGCCGGGTGATCGTACGGATGCCTCCTCCGGTCGCCACACGAAGAAGGCCCCGAGCGGACCGTGGACCTCGACCTGGTCGCCCTGCCGCACCTCCTCGACGAGGAACGGCGACACCTCCCCGTCGGGCAGCTTGTCGACGGCGAGCACGACGCGCGTCGACGGCCCAGACGAGGCGATCGAGTACGAGCGCGTGGCCGTGTATCCGTCGGGCGCGGTGAGGCGCACGTCGAGGTGCTGGCCGGCAGCGTTGCCGGGCCATCCGTCCACGTCGAGCTCGAGTCGCGCGGCGCTCGGCGTCTCGCGGCGGGTGTCGGCGACGGTGCCGACGTGCCATCCGGCGCGGGGCACGGCTGCGACCGGCGCGCCCGCGCCTGAGGTGGCGGGCGAGCTGAGCGCGGTCGTCGCGTCGTTCACCAGTAGCGCTCCTCCGTCCACGGATCCCCGTGGAGGTGGTACCCGTTCTGCTCCCAGAACCCGGGCTCGTCCTGGTCCATCATCTCGAGCCCGCGCACCCACTTCGCGCTCTTCCAGAAGTAGAGGTGCGGCACGAGCAGGCGCGCCGGGCCGCCGTGCTCGGGGTCGAGCGGCTCGCCGTCGAACTCGAACGCGACCCACGCCTTGCCGTCGAGCAGCTCGTCGAGGGGGATGTTGGTCGTGTAGCCGCCGTAGCTGTGCGCCATGACGTAGTCCTGCTGGGTCTCGACGTTCTCGAAGAGGGTGTCGAGCGACACGCCCCGCCAGCGCGTGCCGAGCTTCGACCAGTGCGTCACGCAGTGGATGTCGGTGTCGACGTCGTCGATCTTCAGCGACATGAACTCGTCCCAGTTCCAGCGGTGCTCCCCCGCCTCGGTGCGGATGGTGAACTCCCACTCGGCGGTGTCGATCCGGGGGGTCGGCCCTGCCGACAGCACCGGGAAGTCGGCGACGAGGGTCTGGCCGGGTGGGAGCCGCTCGTCACGTTCCCGGCTCCGACCACTGAATCCCCGCGTGATGAACGACATGGCGGTCTCCTCCCGGCCCGTTCGACAGTCTCAACATAGTGACGGGGGCATCGGCTGTCACGGGGGTAACCGGGTCATGCGGTGTCAACCCCGGAAGCCGCGCGACCGAGCACGCGCCGGGAGGACGTATCGTGGGAGCATGGTGGCCCTTTCGCTCGGCATGCCGGCGATCCGCCGGTCACCGTCGCTCGCGCCATCCATCGAGGGCCGGCCGGATGTCTCGGGGCTCGTGGATCGCTTCGGTCGCATCGCCCGCGACCTGCGCGTCTCCATCACCTCGGCGTGCTCCCTGCGCTGCACGTACTGCATGCCGGCCGAGGGACTGCCCGTCATCCCTGCCGACGAACTGCTCTCGGCGAGCGAGATCGCCCGGCTCGTCGGCATCTCCGTGCGCGACCTCGGCGTGAAGGAGGTGCGCTTCACCGGCGGCGAGCCCCTCACCCGGGCCGACCTCGTCGAGATCATCGCCCTCAGCGCGGCCGCCGCGCCCGGTACGCCCCTCGCCATGACGACGAACGGCATCGGCCTCGACCGCAAGGCCGAGGCGTTGCGCGCCGCCGGCCTCTCGCGGGTGAACGTCTCGCTCGACACGCTCGACCGCGAGCACTTCACGCGGCTCACGCGTCGCGACCGCCTGCCCCGTGTGCTCGCCGGCATCGCGGCGGCGCATCGCGCCGGGCTCGGTCCGCTGAAGATCAACGCCGTGGCGATGCGCGAGACGCTGCACGACGCGCCGGCGCTCGTCGAGTGGGCCATCGAGCATGGCTGCCGGCTGCGCTTCATCGAGCAGATGCCGCTCGATGCCGACGAGACCTGGAAGCGCGACAACATGGTCGACGCCGCCGAGCTGCTCGAGGTGCTCGGCGCCAGGTTCAGGCTCACCCCCGTCGGTCGCGACGATCCGTCGGCCCCCTCCGAGGAATGGCTCGTCGACGACGGACCCGCGACGGTCGGCATCATCGCCTCGGTGACCCGGTCGTTCTGCGGCGCCTGCGATCGCACCCGGCTCACCGCCGAGGGCTCGGTGCGCGCATGCCTCTTCGGCGACGACGAGACCGACCTGCGCGGGCTCATGCGCGGCGGCGCGGATGACGCGACGATCGCCGATCGCTGGAGGGCCGCCATGTGGGGGAAGAAGGCCGGTCACGGCATCGACGACGAGGACTTCGTGCGGCCG
>JAPSJU010000373.1 GCA_031178025.1 Agromyces sp.
CGGACGGCGGAGACTCGACCTGCATCACGAGGTCGACGGCACCCATGTCGATGCCGAGCTCGAGGCTCGACGTTGCCACGACGCAGCGCAGCCGTCCGGCCTTCAGGTCGGCCTCGACGAGGGCGCGCTCCTCCTTGCTCACCGAACCGTGATGCGAGCGCGCGAGCACCGGCAGGGCTCCGCCGGTGACGCCCGAACCCCCGACCATCTCCGCGGGAGGGCGGGTCGGGGCCGTCGGTGGAGCGGTCGGTGCGCCGCCCGGTTCGGCGCCGGCCGCCACGGCCACCGGCTCGGGCATCCGCTCGGCCCAGAGCTCGTTCAGCCGTGCCGTGAGCCGCTCGGCGAGCCGGCGCGAATTCGCGAACACGATCGTCGAGCGATGCGCCAAGACCTCGTCGAGGATCGCGCCTTCGACGTGCGGCCAGATCGAACCGGAGCCCGACTCGGTGGCGAGGTCGGACAGGTCGTCGACGGGGACCGTGACGCGGATGTCGAAGCGCTTGCCGCTCGCCGGTGCGACGATGCTCACGGGCTTGGTGCCCGCGAGGAACCGTGCGACCTCCTCGCGTGGGCGCACCGTGGCGGAAAGGCCGATGCGCTGCACCGGCCCGGCGGTGAGCGCGTCGAGACGTTCGAGCGAGAGCGCCAGGTGCGCCCCGCGCTTCGTGCCGGCGAGGGCGTGGATCTCATCGACGATGACGGTCTCGACGCCCCGGAGCGTCTCGCGAGCCGCCGACGTGAGCATGAGGAAGAGCGACTCCGGGGTCGTGATGAGGATCTCGGGAGGACGCGTGACGAGCGCGCGGCGCTCGGCGGGCGGCGTATCGCCGGATCGCACGCCCACGCTCACCTCGGGGACCTCGAGCCCGTGCGCGGCGGCCGTGCGTGCGATGCCCACGAGCGGAGCACGCAGGTTGCGCTCGACGTCGACGCCGAGCGCCTTGAGCGGCGACAGGTAGAGCACCTTCGTGCCCGTCGTGGCGGCGTCCGCACCGGTGGCGTGCAGGCGGTCGATCGCCCAGAGGAACGCCGCGAGCGTCTTCCCCGAGCCGGTGGGGGCCACCACCAGGGCGTGGTCGCCGCGGGCGATGGCCTGCCAGGCCTCGCGCTGCACGATCGTCGGCTCGGTGAACGACTCGCCGAACCACGCTCGAGTGGCGGGCGAGAACGCGTCCAACGCCTCGGCCATGCTCCCATTCAAGCGGATGCCGCCGACGTCGGCGCCGCTCGACGTGCACGCGTCCTCGGCCGGTCCTCACTCAGTCCCGGATCGTGAGGTCGGGGAGGGCGCGCTCCACGGCCGCGATCGTTCGAGCGACCTGGCCGTCATCCGTGCGCCAGTTGCTGACCGAGAACCGCACGACGGTGCGATCGCGCCACCGCGACGTCATCGCGAGCACCTCGCCCTCGTCCCACAGCCGTTCGCTCAGCGCCGCCGTGGCGGCGTCGTCCTCGAGCGCCATGCACACCTGGGTGAAGACGACGTCGTTGAGCACCTCGACCCCGGGCAACGCCCGGACCCCGTCGGCGATGCCGCGCGCGGCATCCGCCAGCTGCTCCACGAGACCTGCGACGCCGGCGCGTCCCATGGTCCGCAGCACCGCCCAGGTCGGCAGGCCGCGTGCACGACGCGACAGCTCCGCGACCTTCTCGTGCGGGTCCGCTCCCCCAGCGGTCGCCTGCAGGTAGCTCGCGTGCATGCTGAGCGCCCGGTGCATGGCCTGCCCGTCGCGCACGATGGCGATGCCGCAGTCGTACGGCACGCTGAGCGTCTTGTGCGCGTCCGTCGACCACGAGTCCGCGGCGTCCATCCCGGTGACGAGCGTGCGCAACCGCGGCGACGCGGCCGCCCACAGGCCGAACGCGCCGTCGACGTGGACCCAGGCGCCGGCCTCGTGAGCCGCCGCGATCGCCGGCCCGAAGTCGTCGAAGGCGCCCGAGTGGATGTTGCCCGCCTGCAGGAGCACGATGGCGGGACCGTCCCCGGCCGCGAGCGTCGAGCGCAAGCGGTCGACGCGGATGCGTCCCTCGTCGTCGGCGGGCACCACGGTGGGCGAGCCGAGACCGAGGTAGCGGCCGGCGAGGTCCACCGTGCCGTGACGCTCCTCCCCCACGATGAAGCGGATGCCGGGGCTGCCCGCCAGCCCCTCGGTCTCGACGTCCCACCCGACGCGTCGCAGCACCTCGTCGCGCGCCGCCGCCATGC
>JAPSJU010000374.1 GCA_031178025.1 Agromyces sp.
GGCTTTTTCGGGGTCCGAGGTCATCAGGTCGATCCAGCAGGGTGCGCCGGGTGGCGCGGGGCGCGCGCGTCGGGCGCTGCGGGGCGCGAGCGCCGGGGGGCGCGGAGCGGCGCGAGCGCCCGGGGCGCGGCGAGGCGCGAGCGTCCACGGGGGGCGGACGGGAGGGTCAGGTGAAGGCGGCGCGCGCCTCGACGCCGAGATCGGGGTGGTCGACGAAGATGCCGTCGACGCCCGTCGCGATGACCTCGGAGAACTCGGTGAGCCAGTCGCCGAACGCCGAGCGCGAGGCGCCGCGGCGGTGCCGGGGCATCAGGAAGCGGTTCTCCGGACGGAGCGTCCACGTGAAGACGAGCAGTCCGGCGGAGTGCGCCGCGTCGACCAGCTCGGCGCCCGCGAGCGGTGGCGCATGGGCGGGACGGGCCACGCGGGCGGCCCTCGCGCCGAGCAGGCGCGACTTGCTCACGCTCACGCCGGCGACGCGGCCGGCCAGCCCGAGCAGGCCCGCCTCGGTCGCGAACTCGTCGAAGCTCGGCGCCGTGCTCGCATCGCCGCGGGCGAGCGCGAGCGCGAGGTCGACGGGTGCTCCCACGTCTTCGATGAGGAAGACCCGATGACCGTGGATGCCGCGAGCTCCGAGTCGGTCGAGCACGTCGAGCTCGAACGCCTCCATGATGAGCCGCTCGTCGCCGTGCCCCCACCCCGCGTCGTCGAGCTCGGCCGCGAAGAGCTCGTCGAGCGGCAGGCCCTGGGCGGCGAAGTGGCTCGCGTGCTTGAACTCCGCCACCATGCGGATGAGCCGGCCTTGCTCGTCGGCGGCCGCATCGATGAGCCCGAGGAGATCGCGCAGCCGGAGGATCGGGAACCGGCCGTCGAAGCTCGCGCTCGACTGCCGCAGGCTGCCGAGGCGCTCGGTCGCCCGCAACGTCGCAAGCTCGGCCCAGGTGAAGTCCTCGGTGAACCAGCCGGTGAGCGGCGTGCCGTCGACCTCGCGGGTCGTGCGCTTCGAGGCGAACTCGGGTCTCGATGCGACATCCGTCGTTCCCGAGATCTCGTTCTCGTGTCGCAGCACGAGCACTCCGTCGCGCGTCGCGACGAGGTCGGGCTCGACGGCGTCGGCGCCGAGCGCGAACGCGAGTTCGTAGGCCGAGCGGGTGTGCTCCGGCCGGTACCCCGATGCCCCGCGGTGCCCGATCACGAGCGGGTGCGCGGCGGAGTCCTGGGGCATGGGCCCAGCGTAGCCACGCGGTCGGGCCGCAGACGGGAATCCCACGGGAACTCACGGCGTTCATGATGGTGGAAGCACTACATTAGGACGTGGCACGGATGCCGCATCCGGTCGCCTGTCCCCCGCACCGACGACAGCCGAAAGCAGAGGAACACACCATGGCTCTCGACAATCCCGCCTTCAAGCGGAATTCCGCCTTCTCGTCGCAGGGAGCCGTCGCGGCAGCGCACGACGTGTCGGCACAGCAGCTGCAGGAGCTGTACAACCAGCCCGCGACGCTTCCCGACCGCGAGGTCATGACGATCGAGACGACGATCCAGAAGTCGGTCGCGGCCTTCGGCCTCCTGCTCGTCGGCGCGGCGATCGGCTGGCTCACGGCTCCGGCGATGCCGCTCCTCTGGATCGGCGCCGGCCTCGTCGGCTTCGTGCTCGCCCTCGTCAACATCTTCAAGCGCGAGCCCTCGCGGGCACTGGTGCTCGCCTACTCGGCTGCTCAGGGCGTCTTCGTCGGCGGCATCTCCGCCTGGTACGAGACCGCCTTCGGCGGGGGCATCGTGACGCAGGCCGTCATCGCCACCCTCGTGGTCGTCGGGGTCACGCTCGCCCTCTTCGCCTCGGGCAAGATCCGCGCCTCGAAGCGGGCGACGAAGATCTTCCTCGTCGCGATGGTCGGCTACCTGGTGTTCTCGCTCGTGAACTTCGGTCTCCAGATCTTCGGTGCCACCGACAGCCCGTTCGGTCTCCGCAGCGAGCCGAGCTTCATCTTCGGTATCCCGTGGGGCGTCATCATCGGCATCTTCGTCGTGATCATGGCGGCGTACTCGCTCGTGCTCGACTTCGACTTCATCCAGCAGGGTGTGCGCAACCGCGCTCCCCGCAAGTACGAGTGGAGCGGCGTCTTCGGCATCATGGTCACGGTCATCTGGCTCTACCTCGAGATCCTCCGGATGCTCGCGATCGTCCAGTCGAGCGACTGA